>JBEKSZ010000016.1:0-48901 GCA_049516615.1 Candidatus Acidiferrum sp.
CAGACGGCACCGGCTACTGCTGAAACATGACCGACGATAAGGCTCGACCCCGTGAGCGGGACTTCCGAAACCTGGATTGGTCGTGCTGACAATGATGCTGACCACGGACACGCGGACGGTAGGCATAGCTCTACTCGTTTTTGCCATCGTCCCTCTGGGCGACATGTCAAACGTTCTGGCGTCGGGCGGGTCGAAGTCGACAGCGTTCTCAGTTCATGGCGTAACCTGCGCGGTCATGCTTGTCGTCGGCCTCTTCTTGATCCATGCCATTTGAGAGAAATACCCCAACCAGTAAATTGCTAACTCAAATCCACGCAATAGGAGGCGACAATGCGAATGTTTGAACTTCGCGAGTACACGCTGCGCACCAAGAGGCGCTCGATTTCTACGTGGAGCAGATTTATCCCCGTCATCTCAACAGCTTTCCGCAGTTCGGGATTGAGGCACACGGTTTCTGGACCGCCAAGGACGATGTCGAGTCACGGCTCTTCGTGCTGGCCTCCTATGCGGCGGGCGAAGAACCCGGCGAGGTCGCTCGGCGGTATATGCAAAGCACAGAATTCATAGAGTGTCTTTACTAAATGTCGGTGAATATTTATAAGTACCGACATATTGAATTCAGAACTCTCTCCTAGCTCAACAAAGCAATTCGGTCTCACCCTGAGCGATAGAAACGCTTGCTATCGCTCATATTTGTGCCTATTATGAGCGATAGAATTTGAACCTATCGCTCATGACCTGGAACTGGCAACAATCCGACTGGACTGATTTTACCTGGAATCGGGACCGCCTCGCCGCGGCAGAAAAGGAATTTCTGCTGGGAAGCGGCGTGTTTCTGGGGGCGATCAAGCACCTGGTGGATCAAGATCGCAACCAGTTCACGGTCGAAGCGATGAGCACGGAGGCGCTCACCACGTCGGCGATCGAAGGGGAGATACTCGACCGCGCGAGCGTTCAATCTTCGATTCAGCGGCAGTTGGGGCTTGCAACCGACCAGCGAAAGGTCGGCGCGGCTGAGCAGGGCATATCGGAGATGATGATCAATCTCTACAGGTCATTCTCCAATCCGCTGACTGACGACACACTGTTTGCATGGCACGGGATGCTCACGAGTGGCAGGCGCGATCTAAAGGATATTGGCCGTTACCGCACGGGCGATGAACCGATGCAGGTTATATCCGGCCCCGTGGGCACGCCGAAGATTCATTTCGAGGCACCACCGTCGTCACGCGTGCCGAAGGAGATGACGCGCTTCATCGCGTGGTTCAATCGCACGGCTCCGGGCGGGGAAGGGCCGCTCCCCGCGCTGACGCGCGCGGGTGTGTCCCACCTGTACTTTGAATGCATACATCCGTTTGAGGATGGCAACGGCCGTATCGGGCGCGCGCTCGCAGAAAAGGCGCTCGCGCAGAGTGTCGGGCAGCCTTCGCTCATCGCGCTCGCTGCAACGATACTGGCCCGGCGCGCGCTCTACTACGACGCGCTGGAGGCCGCAAACAAAGCCAATGAAATCACCCCATGGCTCACGTGGTTTGCAGGGACAACGATTGAAGCGCAGCGCAGAACGCTTGCGCTCATTGAATTCCTCATCGACAAAACCAGACTATTTGACCGTCTCGGGGCGGAGATGAACGAGCGTCAGAAGAAAGCGCTCCTGCGGATGTTTGAGGAAGGCCCGGAAGGATTCAAGGGTGGCATGAGCGCCGGAAAATACGCCAGGATAACCGGCGCATCGCCCGCCACAACGACCCGTGATCTCTCGGATCTGGTTGAAAAGGGAGCCTTCGTCCGCGAAGGCGAACTCAGGCATGCACGATATCTGCTCACCGTTCCGTTGCGGCCGGTTGCCCACGTCACGCTAAATGACCACGGAGAAGTCGTGGAAGCATAGATTCTTGTCCGCGAAGGGCCGGGGCCGGTAGCGACTTTCTAAACCACAAAGTCCTTAGATCCCGCCTCCCTTTTTCCCGCGTCCCTCATTCTTCCGAAATCAATGATCAGTCAGACAGCACGTTAACTATCACAAAGATCGTGATAGAACCGAACCGGCACAGGAAATGAACGAATGCAGAACACTGAAAGACGCTCGAAATCGGCGCGAATGGACAGAAACACAAGCTGTCCAGCGGTTGGGGATGTCGCGAACTGAGCCCGACAACCCGGCTGCGAGCGCTTCCGGAGGATCGATCCGGCTGCCTCCGACATCGAACATAACGACGGAAAAGGGGCTAACGCGACCCGCACCTGCGATCACCTGGCCATCGCTCGTGGCCCGGACACTAACCTCGGCATCATCCCCGGCATGACCGAGCAGGCTTTCACCCGCAAGGTCATGCGCAACGTCATTTGCCTGCTGCAGCTACTCGGAGCCCCGCTTTGTGAAACTCAAATCCCGCAAGCGCAGATTCTTTCAGCCAGCAGTGTGCCGTGCAAGTGGGTGCACTTCCCGCAGAAGGCCGGTATCCACGTCGAAAATAACGCCTCGCACAGGGACATCTTTTGCGATCCAGGGATGCGATCTGACTTTTTTGATCTGCTCCCGGGTATTTTCCTCGGGGTCCTTATAGCAGAAGAAGCGCATGGGAGCCGGCGAAGCATCTCCGGTGGAAGCGCTTAGCTTCGCGTTCAGCTCTTCGTCTGTAAATGTCGTAAAGCCGCAGCCGGTGTGGTTGAGAAGCAGTATCTCTCTGGTTCCGAGTACACGGGTGGAAACGACAAGCTCACCGAGAACATCGTCTGTTACCGCCGGTCCGCCGGTTCGGATAACGTCGAGATCTGCCTGCGGCTGACCCAAGATTCCGGGGAGATCGGAGAGCCGTGGATCCATGCAGGTTACAACTGCGATTTTGGGGGCCGGACGTTTCCCCAGCGCTGGATCGTATTTTTTTGCATAGTTGCGGTTTGCTTCTAGCGCCTTATCGATAATACTCATCGTTTTCCTCCTGACAGGCAAGCGGGATGCGCCCAAGCCCGTTTTTTCAAGTGTCGCTCCGACCGAGTCGGCGCGATGAGGCGATTACGCCAGAGCTGCTCCGGCGAATCAATTGGACAATGGTATTGCCGATACCTTGGTATCGAGCAGTCGTGTCCTATGCGAGACATGGAACGCAGAAGATTTCTCGCCTTTCCACGGGCGAAATAAGCAGGCCAACCTGTAAGCGACCTCGAGTGGATGGAGGAAGCGGAAGCCTTTCTCGTTCATAGTCGACTTAGTGACGCAGGAAAGTGCGTATTTACTCGAGCTGTGGCCCGCCGCAAAATAGATATCTGGGAGCTCCACGAGAATAAACGTCGTGGAGAGACAGGGTGGGATTCGCGTTTCTGCCCTGTCGGCGGTTGCCAACGAGATTGTGGCATTCCAGCAGGTACTTTTTCGTCGATGTAACAACACCCCCGCTGGATAGGATCGCGGAACTCTTTAATCTACGAACCCCCGAGGGCCCAAGCAATCACGAAAAAGGAGGCAATTGCAGCGTGGGCGAATCATGGATGTCCGTCCTCGGATCTAAGTCTTGTCGCTGGCGGTTGATTCCTCAGCAGATTTCCCGTGGCGAATTCAAGATTGACCGCCTCGAGAAACAATTCTGATCGTGCAGAGACACTGGATAGTCGGGCTTGGGCCAACTGCTTCTCCGCGGTAACAACATCGACTAGATTCTTCACTCCGTATTTGTATGCATCGAGCGATGCCGAGTAGGAGGCGTTGGCGGACTCGAGAAGTGCCACCGCGGCCTCGTGCTTTCGTAAGGCCGTCCGGAATGCTATGTAAGCGGTCCAGACCTCGCGGGTCGTCTCATCACGCTTCGCGGTAAGTTCATCCTCGGCTTCGCGGCGTTTTGATTCGGCGATCAACAGTTCGTTCTTTCGGACACCTCCGTCAAAGATGCGCCAGCGGATGCCGAGTGTGGCAGACCAGGTAGGCTCACTCGCGGAACCGAGCTGGCCGTAATCCGAGGCGGGCCACACTGAAGTCTGCGCAACCGATCCCGACAGAACGATCTGCGGTTTGTACTCTGCCTTGGCTGCACGAATCCGGGCCTCCGCGGAGCGAATTTCCAGAGTTTGCGCCATAAGCTCGGGACGATTCTCCATCGCGCGATCGATCAGCGCGTCGATGGACAGGGTGAGTCTCTCTGGCAACGGCGCATTTCTTTGGCTGTCAATCACTATGTTGGGAGACGGATCAGCTCCAACCGCCTCCGTCAGCGTGACGCGCGCAATCTTTTCGTCCCCATCCGCGGATTCCTTGTCGAACACCGCCTGTGCGGTTTCGGCCCGGGCGTTGAGAACATCGGGAAGAGTCGCAAGCCCGTTGTTCAGTCTGTTTTCTGCCGCATCCTGCGTCGTTTGTGCAGTTCGCAACGTATCCTGGGCGGCTTGCAATCTTTCCTGTGCGGTCATCAGCTGGTAATACGCACTGGCGACTTGAAACGCCAGCGCTTGATTTACTTGAATGACGTCTGCACCCGCGGCGAGTTTCTCCGCCTTCGCGGCGTCCACGCCCGCCTCGCGTTTGCCGAAGTCAAAGATTAGATATTGGAGTGTGACCTCCGGCCGGACGAGGGGTATCTCGACCATGACATAGCCGCGAGGAGCCAGCGGTTCCGGGAATGGGTTTATCAGCCTCTCGTCGCCAAAAACAGCCAGACCGTCTAACTCGGGATAATAAGTGCTTTTTGCCAGTCCGAGTTCGCGTGCTTTCTGCTTTGCGCGCTCCCATATCGTGCGCGTGGTGGGATTGTGATGCTCGGCAACGTCGATCAACTCGGCCAAGGTGTAGGGGTGAAGTGGATCGAGAATCGCCGTTCCCTCGCGAGGAGTTTCTCGAGCGGCACAGTCGGCGACATCTCCGGGGGAAGACACTTTACCGGCACATTGCCCCTGAGCTCGCACCGCGGAGAAGGCGAGAAGCAGCGACAAAAATAGAAAATTCAATGGTGAGTTGTGTTCGATCAATCGAGACTTCTTCCGGTTCATCCCCAGCGACACGTCAGCAATCGCTAGCCACGCCCCCATCTCGCATGGGCGCCGTCGCAAGAATTACCGGTGCCTCGCCGACTTCTTGCAATTCCTCGGAGGCGTGTGCCGCTCGATTCTGGACCGAACAACTTCGTCATCGCGTTGACACACGCACCTGACTCGCGTTCTGCCGTCTATACCTTGTCCCTGTACGCCAAACTTTAAGACGATTCTTTCGTGCTCATTGGTCATTAGGGCAGAAGTGCGTAACCGAGTCTATTAGACGAACGTATCGGTCGATCCCAAAGTACCGGCGGACATCATCTTCACAGACTCCACAAACCGGGTTCTTTTCAGCAAGTTCACGGGGCTCGGCGTCTTTTCGCCGACCGCAATCGCGGACTTCAATCACATGTTTTCTGCGATCAAAATCGGTCGGGCGTTAAGGTGATCATCTGATGCAAAGCTATTGATCGATACCTTCGTCCAATAGATTCGGTCTTTAAGTTTGTGTCTCAATCGAGACGGAAGGCTGGGGCCATCGAGTGGTCGCCCAATGTCCGAGATGAGGCTGGCAGGAAGTGGGTTCGTTGCCCCTGCCTATCGAATGCGAAATGATCATGGGCCTCGGATTGACCGTGGGAAGCCAGTCCTGTTCGGTCGTATCGACGAAGTAGCGGGCACGCTTAGGACCAATGTTCGAGGCATATGAGGTCGGTCTGACATGACTACGGAATCGACGGAACGCGATGGGGGCCGAATACCCTTACTTCGCGCGCTCGCCGGTTTATCTTTGGCGGCGCCGCTGGTGTTGGCTGGTTGCTCGCACGCGCCCGAATACAGCATCTTCGGTTCTTTTTTCCCCGTGTGGATCTTCTGCTCCGCCGGTGGTCTCGTACTCGCGACGGGCGCACGGGCCCTGATCGCGCGCACTGCCATTGCCGAACACCTGGCTGCACCTGTGCTTTTGTATCTCAGCGCGGCGATCTTCCTGGCGTGCATGTTGTGGCTGCTTTTCTACAGCTAGGTGAACGCGATGGCGAATGAAAATACAGGCCAACCTGAGCAAGACCATCGGATTGCAAAACTTCAGTGGTACGGTCGCCTCTTCACCGCAGCCATGGTTCTGCTGGCGATGCTGGGCTTGACGGCTGTCTATTTGGTTACAACCCGCCATCCCCAGACCGACGACGCCGAAATCTTTGCCAACTACATCGGAATCGCCCCCGTTGTCGAAGGTCCCATACTGCACCTGAACGTCGCCGACAATCAGCGCGTTAAGCGAGGCGATCTACTTTTCGAAATCGATGATCGGCCTTATAAGTATGCCCTTGATCGCGCAGTGTCCGACCAAGCCGCCCTCGAAGGCCAGATCGTCGACGAGGAGCGGCGCATCCGGGCCGAGGGGCACGCCGTCACCGCCTCCGGAGCAGCAACCCGCAGTGCCAGCGCCAATGTCGACCGGGCGCAAGCCTCAATCCGTGAAGCGGAGGCCGATGTCGCCCACTCTGAGGCTGCGCTGGATCGGGCCAAGGCCGAGTGGGCATACGCCGAAAATAACCTGCACCGCGTCGAGCCCCTGCTCGCCAAACAGTTCGTTACCGTCGACCAGGTGGACCAGGCGCGTACGACAGAGCGGACCAGCGGGCAATCCGTGCACGAAGCCGAATCGCAATTGGCTCTCAACCGCGCCCACCTCAACTCGATGCTGGCTGCCCTGGCCCAGGCCCAGGCCTCGGCAGAGCAGAGTACGGCACAGTTTCACCAATCTGAGTCCAGCGTACTTACCCTCGATCCCCTCGTGGCCCAGCGGCAGGGACGGGCCGCCACAATTGGCAACGCCCAATACAACTACGACCAGTGCCGCGTCTACGCACCATTCGACGCGCGTGTAACCAGCCTCGTTATCTCAGAGGGTGCTTATGCTCACGTAGGACAAGAGATTTTCACGCTTATCGATACTCGCGTCTGGTGGGTGCTTGCGAATTTTCGCGAGACGCAGCTGAAGCATGTTCAGCCGGGCATGCTTGCGGACGTCTATGTTATGTCGGATGCGGGATTGCGACTTACGGGCGTCGTCGAGAGCGTCGGGTACGGTGTTACACCCGATCCTTCCTTCCAGGGCCGAGTCACGCCAGGCCTTCCGGACGTACAACGCACTCTGAGCTGGGTACACTTGGCCAGCCGCTATCCCGTCCGCATCCGGATTCAGACGCCGCTTTCTGATGTCATTCGTCTGGGAGGATCTGCAGTCGTAGTTATCCGCGGATACAAACGGAAGCCTTGATATGGCGACGCGAGCCACCCAGCTCCGCCACCAGCCAGCCAGCCGAACTGCCTCTTGGCGTTGGTTTCGGGAGTTCATCTGGTGGGAAGTTGCTCCGTATCCAGGACGCGTGAACACGGTCACCCGCATGACCGTCGCGGCCACGCTGGTCATGATCATCGTCGTGACCTTCCGCATTCCTAACGCTTTCTTGGCCGCTCTCTACTCGATTCTCCTCGCTCGCGAAAATCTCGCCGCCACTTGGCGCGGGGGGCGACTGATCGTCCTCGGATTCGTCGCCGCGAGCCTCTACACCCTGCTCGGAATGATGCTGTTCCGCGGTTACCCCGTCGCGCATTTCTTCTGGGTAATCGGAAGCCTGTATCTGATCTTTTTCGTTATGCGCACGGCGACCAACTACGCAGGCGCATTGGCTTTCGCCATTCCAATTGGTATTGCCCTGCCCGTATGGGACCGTACCTCGCCGAGCGAACTGCAAGTGGAGGGTACTCTCTGGCCCGTCCTGGTAGTCGCCGTGGGTGGTGGCGTCGCTGTAGCAACCGAGGCGCTCTACCGCATCTTCGATCGCTCCGATCCGCTCATCACATCCGTCGACGATCTGTTGCTCGCAGTGCAGCAGGTAGTGGAAAGCATGGCCGGTTTGCGTGCCCCAGCGAAGTCGATCCGCCACAGAATTCTTCAATACGATATGATCGGCACTGGCCGACTCAGAACGGCGTTGCAGCGCCAAGGCGTCGACCCCACCCATCGGGCGCAGCGCAGCGCTCTGATTTCGCTGGCGGGCCGGCTCGTTGGTCTTGCCGCGAATCTAGAGCGCAATCCGCAACAGCCCGGCAGCCACGACGTGATCCGCCTACGCGTGCTTTCTGAGAGGCTCCGGGCAATCCGAACGGAACTCCGCGAGTCAGGGCTTATTTCCGCGTCTCCTCCTGTGCTTGATGGGGAGCCGTCCTCCAGCTTCCCCACGCTTCAAGACATGGAACAAACCGTGGCGCTCATCCCTGAAGTCTTCCAACGCGATGAGGTCGTCGATGCTTCCCAGAACGCGCCGAGACGGGACTGGTGGCGGGCTCTGCTTGTGCCGGATGCATTTCAGAACCCGGAATATATACGCTCCGCCTTAGCGGGGTGCCTCGCTGCTAGCCTTTGTTACATACTCTACAACGCGCTCGACTGGCCCGGCATCGGCACAACAAGCGTCCTTACGTGCATCGTCACGTCGCTGAGCACCATTGGCACTTCGCTCCAGGCGCAGTTTCTCCGCCTTGCGGGTTTTGTTGCCGGAGGGCTGGTACTGGGGATTTCGGCGCAGATTCTGATTCTACCCGGTATCGACAGCGTCTTCGGTTTTGCTCTCTTCTTTGCGACGGGGACCGCGATCGCCGCGTGGTTCGCCACCTCCAGCCCCCGACTTTCCTTTTTTGGGGTGCAGATGGCGCTCTCCTTTTACTTCGTCAACCTCCAGGATGCCCAGATACAGACCGACCTCACGATCGCGCGCGACAAGGCACTTGGCGTGTTATTGGGCATTCTCGCCATGGGCTTTATCTTCGACCGCTTCGGGGCCAAGAGCGATGCAAAGCAACTGCAAAAACTGCTGGTGCGGAACGTAAGGATGCTTGCGCAGCTCGGAGTTTGTCCCGTGGCACACGGCAGAGCCATTGCGGTTTCACAGATCATCCGTCTCCGCAGTCAGATCAATGACAACTTCGCCAGCCTTGAATCCCAGACCGATACCGCGCGGTTTGAGTTTGAATTTCGCCATCGGCGCGCCGAAGATGTCGCCGAGTGGGAGCAGATTCAGAGGGCTCAGCCGGCGTTGCGCTCGATCTTTTTGCTGGAGCTCAGTCTTCTCTCACATCGCGGGCGACGAGAGATCGGCTCCGAATTGACGCAGGACCAAAATCAGGCGCTGGACCATTTCTTAAACGAATATAGCGATGAACTCATGCACATTGCCGCATGGATCGCACACGAAGAAGACGCACCTCGGCGCATCACCGATGATTCCGTCGGGCTGTTACAGCAAACTTTCGCCAATCACAGCTCCCCGAGCTCGCAGGGTATCATTGATATCTGTCAGAAGATGGTCTCCTCTCTCCTCCTACTGCGAAACGAGTGCTAACTCGTACTCTGGCCGTAACTCCGCTTCCTGGCTGATCGCTGCTCGCAAATTTTCAAGGAGGCATCCTTGATGATCGTCCGAGGGAATTGCTGATCAAGACAGAATGCGACGATAACGGTGGCGCGCGCCTGAGCGTCAAAGATTCGGGAGTGGGCATAGAGTCCGAAACGGATGAGAGACTAGTATGGGGATCGGGCTTTCCGTCAGCCGATCCATAGTTCAGCGGCACCAGGGCCGTCTTTGGGCCATGCGGAACGAGGGCTCCGGCGCGACGTTCTCGTTTTCTATCCCATGTAGTACCAATACTTAGGTCCAATAGACGCTTCTTGTATTCACCCACATTCTAGGGTTATGACGGGTGCTCAGGAGCAAAAAACCATCCGACAAGCCCTGGTAGTAGTTGTTGTTGATGACGACGAATCCGTTCGCGAGTCGCTTCCTGACTTGCTGAAGGAATTCGGTTTTGCCGTCCAGGCTTTCTCTTCTGCCGATGAATTCCTCCTATCGAGTAGCGTTGACCGAACCATGTGCTTGGTCCTCGATATCGCCATGCCAGGTATGAGTGGTCTTGATTTGCAAAAAGAGCTCAAAAGTCGAGGGTACAAGATTCCGATCATCTTCATTACCGCTCAGAGAGATGAGTCTATCCGCAAGCGGGTGCTCGAACAGGGAGCAGTAGATATACTTCTCAAGCCATTTAGCGACATCGCGCTGCGAGAGGCGCTGAGCAAAGCAATGGGAGGGATCTGAACGTCAGTCACTCGCTCATAGAGGTATACTATGGCGCCACCCGATACTATCGAGCATGAAATGGGACGCTCAATCACGCCGCCTGCGAAGCCTATCGTATTCGTCGTCGATGACGACATTTCGATTCGAGAGTCGCTGGAACTACTGATTCGCGCGGCTGGCTGGCACCCTGAATTGTTCGCTTCAGCACAAGCATTCCTCGATTATCCGCTCGTTTCCGTCCCGCACTGCCTGGTGCTCGACATTTCACTTCCGGGATTAAGCGGTCTCCAGCTTCAGGAGCGGGTCCTGACGGTACGGCCTGGACTCCCCATCATTTTTATCACTGGGCACGGCGACGTGCCGAAAACAGTCCAGGCCATGAAAGCGGGCGCAGTCGAATTTCTGACGAAACCCTTTCCCGATACGGCGTTGCTCGATGCAATCTGCCATGCACTGGAGGGCAGCCGAAGTTTCATGGGTCAAGCCGCGGAGATACAGGGCTTGAGAGATCGTTATGCGTCACTCACGCAGCGTGAACAGCAGGTCATGAAGCTCGTGGTTGACGGGCTTTTAAACAAGCAGGTGGGTGGAGAATTGGGAATCAGCGAGATCACGGTTAAGGCTCATCGAGGGAAGGTCATGCAAAAGATGAAGGCCGATTCTCTCCCCGATCTGGTGAAAATGGCCGGTAAGCTCGGTCTGGCCTTGGCAAAAGCCTGACCAAGTTTTTTTTCACCGTCTGGAATCTTCCTTTCGGCGGCTCTAAAATGTGACTTTCTTAAGCCACTTCGAAAATCAGTTCGAGTGCGACGGGCGTGCCGAGAGGCAGACTGGCGACGCCGCTGATGAGGCGGCTCGCCTTGGCCATGGGACTTGCCGGGTTGCTAGTGATCCAGGCGATCGAAAACGGAGTGTGATTGTCGCTGCTGATCGTCGATTCTGCGCGAATCACGGCTCCGCTCCTTGACCGCTGCCGGCGTGACCAGCGCCTGCTTCGTGGTCCGTTGGATAGTTTTAAAAGGTGAGGGATAGGTCTTTTTTTGTGCTCGCGGCGCGGCCCGATACGAAGGTATTGCCGATACCTTCGTTCAATTGTTTCCTTGGCGTTGTGCTGGCTTAATTACCCCTGTTCAACCCGGGGTTGAAAGAAAACGATATGACAAGGAACAAGACAGCAATTGTCACGGGTGCGCAGCAAGGAATTGGTGCCGGGCTCGTCGATGGCTTTCTGAAGGAAGGCTATAGCGTCGTCGCCACGTCGCTTCGTGCCAGTGGATCATCGCCCACCACACCAAATCTGGTTGTGGTCGACGGAGACATTCGCGATCAGGAGACCGCCGCGAAAACCGTAGAAGCAGCGGTCACTCATTTTGGAACCATCGATGTCCTGGTGAACAACGCCGGAATCTACATCACCAAGCCTTTCACGGAATTTACGACAAGCGACTTCAATAGCCTCGTTTCCGTCAACCTTTTGGGATTCCTCCATATGACGCAACTCGTAGTGAAGCAGATGCTGAGGCAACCAGCGGGGTGTGTGATATCGATCTCTGCCGCGCTCGCCGATAACCCGATCGCCGGTGTAAACGGTTCTGTTTCCATGATCACGAAGGGCGGCCTGAACACCATCACCCGTCATCTGGCGATTGAATACGCAAAGCAAGGCATACGCTTCAATGCCGTTGCACCAGGCGTCGTGGATACGCCACTCCACAAAGAGAGTCCCAAAGAAGAGCTCCAAACGCTGCAACCCATGGGAAGCATCGCCGAAGTCCGCGACGTCGTCGAAGCCGTTCTGTACCTGTCTAGAGCACGTCAAGTCACAGGCGAAGTTCTTCACGTCGACGGCGGCGCGCACGGCGGGCGCTGGTAGCGCGGCGAAGGAAAGAGGACAAGGGGGGAGTATGTTCGTATTGGAGCTTCAGCCGGGGGTGAACGCAATCAGAGGCCTGTCCATGGCCTCAGCTGCCCAGGGCCTATGCGAGGAGCATTTGCTCGTCGCCAAGGCCAAGTCCGGAGACGACGACGCCTTCGGAGAACTGTACAAGCGTCATCAGCGCAAAGCCTATCGCACGGCCCTCCGCATCCTTCGCAATCAGCAGGATGCCGAGGATGCGGCGCAGCGCGCGTTCCAGCGGGCCCTCGTAAACCTGCAACGATTCCGCGAAAATTCTACTTTCGCGACCTGGCTCACCCGGATAACCATCAACGAAGCCTTGATGCTGTTGCGCCAGCGCCGCGCGCGCGGCCCGCTTTGTAACGATGGCGCGGATACTGAACAAGGTGACGGGGTTGTGGAGCTCGCCGACGGCGGGCCGACACCGGAAGAAATCCTTTGCGAAAGCGAACGCCGCACGGTCTTGCTGCAGGCGATCGGGCGGCTTCGGAAGGACCTGAGGGTCGTCGTTTTGCACCGCGAGCTGAAAGGTCTGACCAGCGCGGAGACCGCTCGGCGTCTGGGCTTGACGGTCAGCGCCGTTAAGGCTCGCACGTTCCGCGCGCGAAGGTTTCTGAGGAAGCATCTTGAACGGAGTGCCAGAAGCGCAGGCGCGCTAAGCAAGCTGCAAAAGCTAAAGGCATGACAGATGCTGTGCGCGGCGCGGCGCGGGACGGGCGTTCTTACTAGACCCAGCGCCGATCCCTTCGCGGTGCCGGACTGGCCGAAGCAAGCGGTTCAGCACTTCGCGTGACCCCGCCCTAAGGACGGGGAAAGCGCGATGAAGGAGACTGAAGAATTACGATGCGCTGTCGCTTCAACAAGGCCGTTGAAAACGGTTTTCCCGGATGCGTCGCTCAAGAAGCTCGCCCCAGGATCAGCGCACCCCCGTCGGCGATAAGAACATTCATGGGGGGGAAGCTTGACGGTATGGCTCGGCTGCTGTCAGTGAACGTTGGGCTTCCACGCGACATTACGTGGAAGGGTTACACGGTACACACCGCGGTCTGGAAGCATCCAGTGCCTGGTCGCTGTCGCGTCGGCCGCTTGAATCTCGAGGGCGACGGTCAGGGCGACCTGGCCGGGCATGGCGGTGAGCATCGAGCCGTCTTCGTTTATCAGATGGAAGCCTATCGCTATTGGCAGGAGCAGCTGAAAAGGACTGATTTCGTCAACGGACAGTTTGGCGAGAACTTCACCGTCGAAGGGTTGCCCGACGATGTGGTATGCATCGGCGACCGTTATCAAATAGGAACCGCACTTTTCGAGGTCACGCAGCCTCGCGTCACATGCTATCGCGTCGGCATCCGGATGAACGAACCCCGGATGGCCGCACTGCTGACATCTAGCGGCCGGCCGGGCTTTTATTTCCGCGTTCTCCGGGAAGGTGAGGTGGCTGCCGGCGACGAAATTGCGAAGGTCGGGGAGGCGGCAGAGCGCATGACGATCGCAGAAGTCAACGCGCTCCTCTATCTGCCCAACCATGCGCGCGACCGCCTGGAGCGCGCGCTGCGGATCGAAGCCCTTTCGCAGGGATGGCGCTCATCGTTTCTGGCGTTGCTGGAGAGCCAAAAGGCTGGCGTCGGGAGCGGGAATGCCGGCCTGGCACCAGCGGCAGCCGCGCCCGCGGCCGCACCGGGATTTCGCAAGCTCGCCGTCACCGCCATCGATCAGGAATCCGCAGACGTCATCTCACTGACGATGGGGAGCGTGGACGGCCAGGCACTGGCGACGGCTTTGCCAGGTCAGTACGTGGTCTTGCGTCTTCAACCGAGCGCCGACAGACCGTCTCTGTTTCGTAGCTACTCGCTCTCGGGCCAGCCTTCTACAGAACTCTATCGAATCAGCGTCAAAATCGAGCCGAATGGAGTGGCCGGGAACTACTTGGGAGAGCACGTCCAGGTGGGGGATGTGCTCGAAGCCAGCGCACCCCGAGGAAGTTTTGTTCTGCAGCCCGGAGACCGGCCGATCCTGCTGCTCAGTGCGGGAATCGGTGCGACGCCTGTTTTGGCGATGCTGCACGCGCTTGCTAAGGCCCGCTCGACGCGACAAGTCCTCTGGTTGCATGCGGCGCGCGACGGTAAGCATCATCCGTTTGCCGCGGAGGTCCGCCGCCTGACGGTCGGGCTTTTGCACGCTCGCAGCTATGTCAGTTACAGTCGTCCCGGTCCAGGCGACAGAATACGTGAAGACTTCACGGCCGCGGGTCGCCTCTCGCAATCGATTTTCAATGAACTGGACGTTCCGCGCGATGGGGACGTCTATCTGTGTGGGCCGGCTCGCTTTATGGCAGACATGAAGGAGTCGCTCGCAAACTACGGGGTTCCGCCACAGCGACTCCATTCCGAAATCTTCAATGGGAGCGAATCACGGATGCCCGGAGTCACCAGCTCGCCCAAGCGCATTCCGCACTTGCCCGACGAGGACGACACTCAGACCGGGCCGCTGGTGTCGTTCGATCGAAGCGGCATCACTGCACATTGGGTTCCGTCGGCCTATCAGAGTATTTTGGAGCTCGCGGAAGCCTGTGACATCCCCGTCCGTTGGTCGTGTCGAACCGGTGTTTGTCATAGCTGCGAGAGTGGGTTGGTCTCGGGCGCGGTCGCCTACGCACCGCAGCCACTCGACGAGCCGGCCGCTGGGAACGTGCTCCTCTGCTGTTCGCAGCCGACAGGCGATGTGGTTATCGATTTATGAAGCGAGGCCCCCGGCTGAAAGGAAAAACGCGCCTTTCAGAGTCGCGGGGCGCGGAGACAGGCAGCCAGCTCTCACAACGCAATGTGAAATCTGCCGGCACGCGAACCTTTTCGGCGGACCTGCCCAGAAACACACGCCAGCCGGGCCCGAATACAGCCTTCCGGCTCGTCTCGCCAGGCGCAACCAGCCGGCTACAGCAGCGATTTGATCGCGGCCTGAATGCCGTCGGAATCCAGGCCCTGATGTCCCATTTGTTGCCACAAGCCGCCGCTGCCTTCGAGGTGCGTGCCGATGTGATTATATTTTCCTTTGAAGCCGGCCTGCAGCAAGTGGCTGCCAAAGCGGCTACCCAGGCCGGTCTTGGTGTTCCAGCCCTCAACGACCAGCACAAATGACGCGCCCGCCAGGGTCTTCATCGTCGCCGGGTCGACGACGTTCAATGTTGGCTTGTTGATCAGACCAACTTGCACGCCACTTTCCTGCAACGTAATTACGGCATCGAGCGCGCGATATACGGCCTCTCCGAACGCTACGACCCAGCCGCCCCCCGCTTTCGCCTCGCGAACCACATAATCCTTGCCGGGCTCAAAAGGTTTGCCCTCATAGAGGGCCTTGCCGTCGCCACCGAGAATATCCGGTACCGGAGCACGCGTGGTAAAGACGAACCGCAGACCTGCGTCGCCGTAGATTTGCTTGATGCATGCGGCGAATTGATGCTGGTCCACCGGGAAGTACAACCGCGTCAAGTCCTGCCCGTGCCCGGGCTTCACCCCGCCATCGGCAAACATGCTGTTGATCCCGAAGTGACAGGTGTTGTCGCCCATGTCGTCGACACCGCTATGGCTAAAATGCGCCAGTACGTTCGAAAAATTTAGGCGTGCCATTGTAATTTCGCTGACGCACATTTCCAGGAACGCGCTGAACGTTGCGTAGATGCCCTGTTTACCGGCGGTAGAACCGAAGCCGGCCGCGGCAGAAAAGTTGCCACGCTCCATGATGCCGCCGCGCACAAAAATCTCCGGATGCGCTTTGCGTATGTGATGCAGACCGCACGAACCCTCGAGGTCGTTGTCGAAAACACGCACGCTCTCTAGTCGTTGCGCCTCGGTCATGCCGTCGAGTATTCCGTTGATGATCTTGCCGAAGTCGTCGCGATTCCGGCCGGCTCCGGATGATCCTTTGAAAGTCAGCGGATTCTTGTCTGGCTTGGCCGCTTTCAACGCTTCGACCGCTCGTTCATATCCACCGCGGCTCTCGAGATATTGAATCGCCGTCGCAGTCTTGAGGACCTCGTGGGCGTTTGGGCTGCCCTCGGCTCCCTGGATTCCCGGCGCCATGCGCCTCTTGATCACCAGCGCGTGGGGCATAGAATCGCTGAACGCGCGGCACAAATCGATGTACAAGGCGTCGAGATCTTCACCCATGGTCGTTTCCGTGATGAGCCCATATCCGGACAACGTCCGGCTGAGGTCATACCCGGTCATGTACTCCTGGGGGTGGCCGGCAATGGTCACATTGTTGTCGTCCACCAATACTTTGACATTCAGCTGCTTGGCGACGGTCAGGCGTGCGGCCTCGGCGTTGTCGCCTTCCATCTGGCTGCCGTCCGAACCCAGCAACACCACCGCCTTGCCGGGGTTCGCCAGAGCCACCCCGTTGACGAAGGCCCACATGTGGCCGAGACGGCCGGAGCTGAACTCAACCCCGGGAGTCAGCAGTTTCTCAGGGTGCCCGGGAAGTCCACTGTCGTATTCGCGGTAGTGCAGCAGTTTCTCCGCAGGCATCGCGCCGTTGAGGACGCTTAACAGGTATTGGGTCGCGACTCGATGGCCGGCCTCGTCGTAGAAAATGGGCACAATCGGGGTGCCGTTCGCGATGAAGGCCCGGATGATCATGAGCTCCGGCACCGTGTCATACGCTCCGCCGGTATGACCGGACAACCCGCGCGCGCCGGCCAAGGCCGTGAAAAAGACAATGACATCCCGACATAACTGGATGTTGTGTCGCAGGACGGATTTCTGCGCGTCAGTCAGCGCGTTAATCGAAGGGTCAAGCTTGAGCGGCTCGAGCCTGCTTAAATCGATCGGAAAGGTTTCAGTCATCATGTGTTCATCGCTCCTTATCGTTGCTTCGAAGCACTGCTCGACTCTTCATTAGCTGCCGGTGGACTGCCGCCCGTTGGTTGTCCGTTAGATAACTGCGAAGAAGAAAGGATTCGGTTTTTCGTTCTCCCCAATACCGAGGCGGTGCCGATACCTTGGTACAATTGTTTCCTTACCGTCCCGCTGGCTTAATCGCTTGTTGCAGGCGTGGTGCAAGCAAGCGATACGGCAGGGAACAAGGTAGCAATGGTTACGGGAGCCCAGCAAGGGATTGGTTGCGGGTCTCTCGAGGGCTTTCTGGCGGTCGGCTATAGCGCCGTCAGAAGGTCGCTTCGCGCCAGTGAATCATTGCGCTGCACACCAGATCTGGGCGTTCTCGACGGAGGCATTGGCGATCACGAGACCGCCGCGCCAAGCCTAGAAGCAGCGGTGCAGGCCCGAGGAACGACGCTTCAGTCGATTCGGTTTCCCGCGGCCCCAGAATGGCTAAAGCGTCCGGATTCACAGCAAGGGTGGTCAGCCGATTATGAAAAAAGACTTTGATGCGATCGTCATTGGAAGCGGCCAGGCAGGACCTTTTCTGGCTGTCCGGATGGCTGCCGCTGGCAGACAGGTGGCCATAATCGAACGGCAGCGCTTCGGTGGAACGTGCGTGAATACAGGCTGCATCCCGACAAAGACACTGGTTGCCTCCGCTTACTGCGCGCATATGGTCCGCCGCGCGGCAGACTTTGGAGTCCAGGTGGCCGGGGCAGCGCGCGTCGACATGAAGCGAGTCAAAGCTCGCAAGGATGAAATCACCGGGAAATCCCGAAGCGGCTTGGAATCGTGGCTCAAGAACACGCCGAACTGCACGGTCTATCACGGCCACGCACGATTTAAATCGCCCAAAGAAGTTATTGTTGGTGAGGAGTTACTAAGTGCACCGCAGGTTTTCATCAACGTGGGAGGGCGCGCGGCCATTCCGCCTATGCCCGGAGTCGCGAACACGCCGTATCTGACCAATTCGACGTTGTTGGACCTCGACGTCCTGCCACGACATCTCGTTATTGTCGGCGGCGGCTACATAGGTCTCGAATTCGCTCAGATTTTCCGCCGCTTTGGCAGCCAGGTAACGATTATAGAAAAGGCGTCGCGCCTGATCGCTCACGAAGACGAGGACGTATCCGCTGAAGTGCAAGCCATCCTCGAGCGTGAGGGCGTTCAGGTGCGGCTCAACGCGGCGTGCATCGCGTTGACGAAACTCGAGGATGGAGAAACGGGCGTGCGCCTGGATTGCAGTGAAGGTAAGCCCGAGGTGAGTGGTTCGCACTTATTGCTGGCGATGGGGCGCACACCGAATACCGATGATCTCGGTCTGGAAAATTCCGGAGTGGCGCGTGACGATCGCGGATATATCGTGGTGGACGATCAGTTGCATTCCAACGTTCCGGGCATCTGGGCGCTCGGCGACTGCAACGGACGCGGAGGATTTACGCACACTTCTTACAATGATTTTGAGATCGTTGCAGGCAACCTTCTCGACCACGAGCCGCGGAGCGTGACCGACCGTATCACCGCGTACAACCTCTATATCGATCCGCCGCTCGGGCGCGTGGGAATGACGGAGCGTGACGCGCGCGGGTCCGGCCGCCATGTGCTTAAAGGCTCACGGCCCATGACCCGGGTTGGCCGGGCAGTTGAGAAGGGCGAAAGCCAGGGATTCATGAAAGTCCTGGTGGATGCGGACTCAAAAGAAATCCTGGGAGCAACCATCCTCGGTACGGGCGGGGATGAAGCAATCCACTGCGTTCTGGACATGATGTACGCGCGTGCTTCCTACACGGTGCTAAAAAAGGCCATGCACATTCATCCGACGGTGTCTGAATTGATTCCGACCATCCTCGGCGAATTGCAGCCTCTCTGAGGTGGCTCGCACGCGCGTGCGCGCCGGAGGCCATCTCTACTGCCATGCACCCGAGCCCGAGCCTCTCGGTCAAACCAAGCTCCCGCCGCGCTGCTCACTCTTCTGAGAGGACCCGAGGCGTTTGAATAAAGCAGCTCTGTCTGTGGCTAGTGTTCAAAAAGCCAAAGCTCAAGAAGCGCCCACAGCAGCAGGCCTATGGTAGACAAGGCAGATAGGAATCCAACGAGCAGTTGAGTGCCTGAGAGATGCACTTCGTAAGGTAATCGATGGCGAAGCGATTCGGCGGCGCGGACTTGTGAATGTGGGCGCGATCGGGCGGCGGCGAGAAACATGACTGGCAGTTGAATTTGGTTTTCCTCTGCTCTGATTTGTTCGGCGCTGATCATAACTGGGCTCCTCTGCGCTCAACTCTTCGTTCGCTTTCCTGGGTGTCGCCCATTGGATGGCTGCGAGGAATGAAAGATGCAGTTTTTTTAGCAGCGCTCCGGTTTTGTCTCCCGCGATCAGACAGATTTCATAAATTTCCTTTTCATTCGCGCTTGAGTGATTTCCGGCTGAGGCGCGAATCCGCTCGCCGCACTGATCGACGCCAAGGTGTCGGCGATACCTTCGTCCAATTGTTCGGGCATCCGCGCGAC
This sequence comes from Candidatus Acidiferrum sp., assembly GCA_049516615.1. GTDB lineage: Bacteria > Acidobacteriota > Terriglobia > Acidiferrales > UBA7541 > Acidiferrum. The sequence goes on from JBEKSZ010000016.1 coordinate 19,383, forward strand.
AGGCTTAATCGCGATCCTTGACTCCGTTGAAACTTCCCGCGAGGTGCCCGAGGAAAAAACCGTAGTCGTCGCAGGGCAGAACAGGGGCTGAGGTGAATCAGAACTGATCTGTCGGTGCAGACGTCTTTGGTGAATGCTTTGCCAGACCGGCACGCGGGTGCCGACTGTATTTCGCCCGTCGCTGATCGAGCTCCGCGACGTGAGGTAGCTCCGAAGAGCCAGCGACGCCCCGCCGAGCGACATGAAATGCGCGTCCCCGTTAACCTTGCGGTTGCTTGAAAACGCCGCGTCCGAGAGAATGCGTCAGGTGAGATCCCCCGCTCTGATTTCCCCCTGCCCTATGTTTTCGGTAATGCAATTTCCAGCCACAAAATACAGGACCAGCCGTATTCGCTGCCTCGGGTGTAGCGGATAGGCTTCCCGACAGTGCTCCACTGAGCGACTAGCGCACACTTCGATCGGCCTCCCGACCGTAGTTCGCTGTTTTGGACTCAGCGGACCGCAGGAGATGTTTATGAAGCTCACCAACCTCGTTGGGACTGCAGCCCTGTTGTTGCTTTTCGGAATGGCTGCACCCTCTTACGCGCAAGACCATCCCCAAGACCAGCCTGCGAAGCCCGAAGAAAAACCAGCTAAACCGGACGAGTCCAAGACCCCCCACGACTCCGCCCGGCCGCAGACGGAAGCTCCTAAAGAGCAGCCCCATCCGGACGCCAAGGATACCGCGCGCCCGAAGGACGAACCCGCCAAGGTGGACCAATCAAAGAGCGCGCGTGGCGGGGCTGGACGAATCCCTGATGATAAATTCAAGGCGCACTTCGGACGCGAGCATACCTTCCACGTCGGCCATCCGCAAATCGTGGGCGGCCAGCCGCACTTCCAGTATGGCGGCTTCTCGTTCGTGATTTCGCAGCCATGGCCGAGCGGCTGGGGCTACAATGACGAGGTATACATCGTCGATATCGATGGCACGTACTACCTTCTCGATCTTGCGCACCCTGGCGCGCAACTCGCCCTGGTAGTCGTAATCTAACGCGGCTCGCAAGAGGACGTGCAAACCGCAGGTCAAGAGCACAAAGATGAATCGGTTGCGAAGACGCGAGCTGGAAGTCCTAGATGGACTTGACGATTTCTAGCTCGCCATCCTTCGCGAGCACTTCCACCGCGATTCCGCGGGAATGGCGCTTTAGAAGCAAATCGACGCTGGCGCAGCCGACTTTGAGCCCCGCGATCCGCAGTTCATCGAGATTGGCGGGCAGTGAGGGGTTCGTGAGAGAGATCTTCTTCTCTACCGCGTGGATGCTCATTCCGAGGCAGGCCTGCAGCAGCAGATACACCGCTCCGGAGGCCCAGGCTTGTGGAGCACAGGCCACCGGGTAATGTGTGGGCCCGCCGCCGTCCTGGCGCTTGTGAAACCCGCAGAATAATTCCGGCAGGCGGTCTAACTCAAAGTGCCGGCTGGCCTCGTACAGTCCCGAGAGAATTTGCAGACTTTTTTGCTGTTCGCCGTACAGGGACAGCCCCAGACCGATCAGGGCGTTGTCATGTGGCCACACCGACCCGTTGTGATAGGACATGGGGTTGTAGCGCGCTTCCTTTGCGCCGAGCGTGCGCACACCCCACCCGGAAAACATTTCGTCGGCGGTCAAGGTCTCGGCCAGTATTGCCGCCCGCTCATGGTCGGCAATACCGGTGAACAGTGCATGCCCGGCGTTGGAAGCGCGCACATTGCACGGTTGCTTCTTTCCGTCGAGCGCCAGTACGTAGGTTCGCAACTCCGCTGACCAAAACTCTGCTGCAAATTTCTCCTTCAAATGCGAGGCTTCGCCGTTCAGTCGATCCCGCAACGCCAGATCGCCTTGTGCTTCCGCGAGCAGCGCCACCGCCCGCTTTGCCCCATAAACGTAGCTTTGCACTTCGCACAACGCAATCGGCGGTTCCGCCAATTGTCCGTTATGGTGAAACACCGAATCGTAGGAGTCTTTCCAGCCTTGCTGCGACAAGCCGTTGGCCGACTTCTGCTCGTATTCCACGAAGCCATCGCCATCGACATCGCCGTACTTCCCGATCCATTCAAGGGCCGCCAGAATATTGCTCCAGATACCCTTGATGAATTCCAGGTCCTGCGTTCGCGTGTAATACGCGCCGGCCAAAATCAAAAACAGCGGCGTCGAATCCACGCTGCCGTAATATTTCCCGAAAGGCACTTCGTCCAGCTTGGCCATCTCTCCGCGGCGCATTTCGTGCAGAATTTTCCCCGGCTCGGAGTCGCGTGCGGCGTCTTTCTCTGTCGCTTGCGCTTCGGCCAGATACTGCAGCACTCCTTTGGCGATTTCTGGCGCCAGCCAAAGGCATTCGAGCGCGGTGATGATTCCGTCGCGCCCAAACACCGTGCTGAACCATGGCACCCCGGCGTAGGGATAATTTTCTTCCGGATTGCCTTCGATCAACATGCTCAAGTCCGCTTGGCAGCGCCCCAGGAAGGCATTGAAGCGTCTGCTGGACGTCGTCAGGCGGCACTGGCGCAAGGGCCCGGATTCTACGCGCTTGCGCAAAGCTTGAAATGCCACGGGGTAGGGAATCGGGAGGAAACGCTCAGCACCTTGTTCGCAATGCACGGTTATGTCCAGCAGAGTCTCCTGCTTTGGCGCAAGGGTTAGGTCGAATTGCGCATCCGTTTCTCTCAGCGATTTGGGCCCCGGCTTAAAAGCTATTCGCGTGCGCCTCTCGACGTTGTCCAAGCCGCGGTAGGCCAGGGTCACTTCGTCGTTTTGCACGGCGGTCGGCAAGAACTCGCCGCGGCGCTTGCGCGGCGTGCCGCGCACCTCGAAAATATCCGCGAAATCCGCGCCAAAGTGCACGCCGACGGAGACTTGCAGGGTTTCTAGTCCGTAATTCATCATCCGGATCTGTTCATGACAGCACGCGCGATCCAGGAACTTGCAGCGGAACATATGAATCGTGCCGCGCGGCAATTCGATTTTGCCATCCACGGTGTTGTCCACGTTGCTCAGGTCCACTGCGAGAAAACCATTGTGCTCGCGAATCGTCGAGCTAAGCAGCATCGGCTCGCGGTCATTCAAGCGCAGCGTGAAACGCGACAAATGGCGCGTCTCGCCATAAAAAATTCCGAATTGCAGCGGCCCCAGCGCTTCCAGATCGGCAAAGCGGTTGAACACCGCGAACATCTTCCCGTACTTCAAGACGCGTGTGCGATCGTCGGCCAACGACGATGTGGCTCGCACATAATACTGATCCTCGACCTGCAGAATATCTTTAACGGGATTGCTCATTTGCGTTTTTCAGGTTTCCACACCGGCAGTTCCTGCTGGCGGTTGCCCCGCTTTGCGGAAGCGGCCAAGGGCTCTTCGAGGAGAGATTCATAAACCTGCATATAGCTCGTGGCCATGCGGATGTCCGTAAAGCGCCTCGCAAATGCCGCCCGGCATGCACCCCGGCTCAACTCCGGAACGCGCATCACCGCTTCCACCGCGGCTTTCTCCGAGTTCACGATGAATCCCGATATTCCTTCTTCCAAAACCTCCGAGACCGATCCGCAGTTGAAAGCGATCGTTGGTGTGCCGCACGCCATAGCCTCGATCATCGTCAAACCAAACGGTTCCGGCCAGTCAATCGGAAAAAGATACGCGTACGCATTTCCCAGAAACTCGCTCTTCTCGGATTCCGTGATCTCTCCGATGTACTCGATTCCGGGATTTTTCAGCAGCGGCTTGACCTGGGTGTCGAAATACTCGCGATCCACCCGATCGATCTTGGCCGCAATTTTTAGCGGCATCCCCGCTTTCAGCGCAATGCGGATGGCCCGGTCGGGCCGCTTTTCGGGAGAAATTCTTCCGAGGAATGCCAGGTACTCTCCCGGTGTTTCGCTGAGTCTCAGCAGTTCTGCCGGCAGGCCGTGATAAACGTTTCCCACCCAGTTAACGTCCTTAACCGGTTCGCGCTGCGCATAAGAAATGGATACCAGCGGCAGCTCGTTAAAGTGCCGGTAGAGTGGCTCGAGGTCCGGCAAATCCAGCCGGCCGTGCAGCGTGGTCACATTGCGCAGCCCCATGTTCTTGCTGAAGGGAAAATGCGCGTAGTCGGTGTGAAAATGAATGATGTCGAATTCATCAGCCCGGGCAATCACTTTGTCCAGCATCACCGCATGATGGGCCATGGGGTCAACGCAATCTTCACTCAAGCGCAGCGAACGCTCGCAGCCGGGTACCAGCCGCGCCTCGGTAATGGAGTCGCCGCTGGCAAACAGGGTCACGTCGTGGCCTTGCCTCACCAGCGCTTCGGTTAAATATGACACCACCCGCTCCGTACCACCGTAAAGATGAGGCGGTACACTTTCATACAGCGGTGCAACCTGCGCTATTTTCATTGGATTGGCCCGTGTTTTCTACGCTCGAAAGAGCGCTACCAAGTGTAGTTCCGGGGGCGCTCCCCGGCCATCGGGTACACCCTGTAGCGACCTTTTGCGGCCCAGGTCCGTTTCGGGCGGGGAGCCCACCCTGGCGACGTCCGGCAAAGTCGGTTGCGGCGCTACCCGCCCTGGCGCCCAGGAATACATCGCCGACCGGATAGCCGTGGCGCCGCAGTTTGCGCGAGCCTAGCGTGTATGGACCTCGTCAAAGCACCAGCCGCGAGAAGATTTCCAACCTACAACAGGAGCGGATACATGTCAGGAAAACGCGGCAACAACCACCACAAAGTGTCCAAAGCCGACGCTGGACCTCGTCCACCGCGCAAGAGCGTGGAAGATGTCAGCAATCCTCGGGAAAATCAGGATCCCTCGCCGCGGCGCGAGACTCCACAACCCGGCGACACGGAAAATCCGCCCAATGAAAATCTGCAAAAAGATCCCGACGAAGCCTATGGCGACACGGAGATTCCCAGTTCACACCGCCGCTGAAACCCACTACTGCCAGTCCGGCAGTTTGCGCTTGCCGAGCAGGGCCTCCGCCGCCCAGCGCCCCAGGTAAACGGAAAGCGCCACGCCGTGCCCGTTGTAACCGCCCAGGTAAATCACCTGCCTGCCGGTGCGGGCGCTCCTTCTCGCAATGTGCCGGAAAATCGGCCGCATCTTGTCTGTAAATAAAATCGGTCCACCCCAGGCATGCGTGAATTTCACTTCGCGCAGCGCGGGATGTAGCCCGCGCACACGCGTTTTTACGCTTTCGAGCACCGCGGCGCCGTGGCCTTCGCTCACGTCCAGGGTATGCAGTTCTTCCCAATCCCGCACGCTGAGCAAACCGCTGCCAAAGATTGCCCTGTTGTTTTGCGTCAAGCGTCCCCATAAGTAAGGAAAGTCCACGGTGTAAAATGGCCGCCGCGAAGCCATCCCAATCCTTTTGACCACTTGTTCACTCAGCGGCTCCGTGGCCACCGCCATGGTTAACTTCGGAACCGCCAGGTCTTGCAATCCCCCCAATTCGAGCGATTGCGCATTCGTAGCGATGAGCACCGATCCGGCCAAAATTTCTTGTTCCGCGGTTACCACACGAATGGCCTTGCCCGCCTTCAGCCCTGTAACCGCACGTTTTTCTAGAATGGTCACCCGAGCTGCCAACGCCGCCCGCGCCAGGCCGCCGAGCAGCTTTCCCGCGTCCACCGTTCCCCCCGGGACCTGTCTCATGACGCGCAACCTTCCGGAATCCCTCCAGGAAATCTCGGAGCCCCTTAGCCCCTTCTTGCGTCCGATCTCCCACGCACCGTGCGACAGAAAATCGCACGCAATTCCCAACTCCCGCAAAATGTCCGTGAATCCACCGAGCACATCTCCGAGCGCCGGCAGATCCCCGCCCGCGGTCTCCGCCAGGGTCATCCCGCCGGTCCTCCCGCTGGCCCCGGCGCCTATTTTTTCGGCCTCCAGCAACACCACCTTTTTCCCGCGCGCCATCCTCCCCAGCCAGGTCGCCGCCGATAGCCCGCTGAAACCACCCCCGATGACCACAAAATCGGCCCGCGCCGGAACCTTCTCATCGCCGCGTTGAACAGCCCACCGCCAAGGAGACTTCCCCCATCTATTTCGGAACGAGTGCTTCATTTTCCGGATGTTTCCGATCAACTCTGATTGCTGAAGATCAATGGCCCAGAATGGCGACTGCCGTGCAGGCCCGGCATGCCGCCGCCTAGCGGCACAGGCAGCAGGCCACAAGGAATGTTATAGGCCAAAGGCCACGTACAGCAATCACCGCAGAATCCGCAATCTTTCGCTGGCAGCGTGGACCTCGCACTCTTCCGTGCTTTGCAGATTGCTATTAAATGCGCGCAGCGCCATCCCGATATTCATTGACACTCAAAAGTCCGCACCGTAGCATCACTCTAAAGTCGTAACTCCAGTGCGTATCGACGCGTAGTAATCAGGAGAGGTGCACCATGGGTCTCCGCGATTTCATCGCCAAGCAGTTCATTGACGTTATCGACTGGGTCGAGCCCGAAGACGGTATTCTCGCCTACCGCTATCCCATGCAGGATCGCGAAATTCAAAATGGCGGCAAGCTCACGGTCCGGGCCTCGCAACTTGCCGTCTTCGTCAACGAAGGCAAGCTCGCCGACGCCTTTGGCCCCGGCCTTTACACCCTCAATACCCAGACCCTCCCCATACTCACCTATCTAAAAAACTGGGACAAAGCCTTTCAGTCCCCTTTCAAGTCCGATGTCTATTTCTTCAGCTCCCGCATCCAGACCGATCAGCACTGGGGCACGCAAAATCCGATCACCATTCGCGACAAGGAGTTCGGCGCCATTCGCCTCCGCGGCTTCGGCATCTACTCCTATCACATCAACGACGCCAAAGCCTTTTACACCAAGATCAGCGGCACTCGCGATGAATACCGCGTCGCAGACCTTGAAGGGCAATTGCGCAACACCATCGTCGCCAGAATGACCGATGCCTTCGCCGCCAGCCAGGTGCCCTTTCTCGACATGGCCGCTAACCAGGCCGCGCTCGGCGACAAAATTAAAGAAGCCATGAACCCGGCTTTCGCCGACTATGGTCTCGAACTCGACACCTTCGTGGTGGAAAACCTCTCGCTCCCCGACGAGCTGCAAAAGGTTCTCGACCAGCGCATCAGCATGAACGTCCTCGGCGACATGGGTCGCTACACCCAGTATCAGGTCGCGCAGTCCATTCCCATCGCCGCGGCTAACGAAGGCGGCGGCGCGGTCGGCATCGGAGCGGGCCTCGGTGCTGGCGTCGCCATCGGTCAGTCCATGATGGACGCCATCAAGCAAACCTCGGTCGCGTCAGCCCCGTCCGCTACGCCCGCGCCCGCATCAGGGGCGCCTTCCGCGGAAACAAAATATTGCCAGGAATGCGGAAAGCCCATTCCTCGTAGCAGCAAGTTCTGTCCGGAGTGCGGCAAGCCGCAAGCCTAGCCACCAGGAAAGCGTCGCGGGGGATAGCCGCCACACATCTATGCACGGAGTCGAGTGGGTCGTCGAGGCTTGGGGATGTTCCGCCGCCGCGCTGCGCGATCAGCGCAGCCTCGATGTGTTGTTTCAGTCGCTAATCTGCGACCTAAACCTTCGCCCGATAGGTGAATCCATCTGGCACGTCTTCCCCGGCAGTGGCGGCATCACCGGCCTCTGCCTTCTTTCCGAGTCGCACCTGGCCTGTCACACCTTTCCCGAACACGCTTCGCTCTGCCTGAATCTTTTCTGCTGCCTCCCGCGCGCGGAATGGCCTTTTGTGGCCGAACTCCAGAACCGTTTCGCCGCCAGCGAAGTCGCCGTCCGCCGTCTGCAGCGTCCCTACGCACTCCCGAATGCGCGGGCCGTAAATGAGTAAGCGGATATCCGATCGACGGATGTCGTTCGCGTACGTTGTCGCGAGGCCCGCGCGATGACCCAGCCAGCTGCCACCTGCCCCAATTGTGGCGCAAAAATTGTTTTCCAATGGTCCAGCAGCGTGCAGACCGTCTGTACCTACTGCAAGAGCGTCCTGGTCCGTACCGATCTCGATCTAACGAAAGTTGGCCAGCTCGCCGACCTCCCGCCGGACAACTCTCCCATCCAGATCAACAGCGAAGGCCTCTACCGCCACAAATCCTTCGTCGTCATTGGCCGCATCTTCTATGAATACGACCAGGGCGGCTGGAACGAATGGCATTTCGTCACCAACGACGGAACCAACGGCTGGCTCTCTGACGCCCAGGAAGAATATGCCGTCTCCTTCTCAGTCCCCAACCAAAAACTACCGCAGCAATCGGAGTTGCAGCCCGGTGCGCAGTTCTCTTGGAACGGCCAGATCTACACCCTCAGCGTCATCACCAACGCCCACTTCCGCGGGGTCGAAGGCGAACTCCCCTTTAAATTTTGGGATAAAGGCGACATGCTCTTCGCCGATCTCCGCACCCAATCCAAAAACTTTGCCACCCTCGATTACAGTGACGAGCAGCCCGCCCTTTACCTCGGCGAATTCGTCGAGTTCGACGATCTAAAGCTAAAAAATCTCAGAACCTTCAAGGGCTGGTCATGAGCAGCAACCCGCCTCCGCTCGAGCCGCCGCCTGCCAAGCCGCAAGGCCAAGCCCTCAACTGCCCGCATTGCGGCGCGGCCATTACCCTGCGCGCTCTCGGCCAAGCCTCCGCCGTGGTCTGCGAAAGCTGCCACTCCATCCTCGACGCCAAAGACCCCCAACTGCAAATTCTCCAAGCTTTCGACAAAATCGTCTCGCAGGACCCCCCGTTAATCCCCCTCGGCACGCGCGGCAAACTGCGTGGCACCGACTACGAAGTCATCGGCTTTGAACGTCGCAGCATCAAAGTCGATGGCATCCGTTACTCCTGGCACGAGTACGTTCTCTTCAATCCCTTCAAGGGTTTTCGCTACCTCTCCGAATACCAGGGCCACTGGAACGACCTGGTGGTCTGCAAAGAACTTCCCATGGTCGACGCACGCGTGAGCATCCCACTTGAGGCCAATTATCTCGGCGAAAATTACCGCCATTTCCAAACCGCCGACGCCAACGCCGATTTCGTCCTCGGCGAATTTCCCTGGCAAGTCCGCGTTGGCGAACAAGCCCGTGTCAGCGATTTCGTCCACCCTCCTCGCGTTCTCTCCATGGAAAAATCCTCCGGCGAAATCAGCTGGTCCATCGGCGAATACATGACCGGCCACGATGTCTGGTCCGCCTTTCATTTGCCCGGCAGCCCTCCGGAAGCCGTGGGTGTCTACGAAAATGAGCCTTCGCCCTTCAGCACAAAAATCGCCGCGGTCTGGCAGGCCTTCGCACTTTTCGCCATTCTGCTGCTCGCCATGATGATCGCCTTCGATGTCCTGGCTAAGAAAGAGCCGGTTTTCACCTCTTCCTACCAGTTCAAGTCCGGCCGGCCGCAAGGCGAAGCCTCCTTCGTTACCGACACCTTTCAACTCACCGGCCGCACCTCTGACGTCGCAGTCAGCAGCTCCGCGGCCCTGCAAAATGCGTGGATCTATCTCAATTACGCGCTAATCAATCAAGACACCGGGCAAGCCTGGGACTTCGGTCGCGAGGTCAGCTTCTACTCCGGCCACGATAGCGACGGCTATTGGAGCGAAGGCAGTACAAGCGATACTGTCGTCGTGCCCAGCGTCCCGGCGGGCACCTACTACCTGCGCATCGAACCGGAGTCTGCCGCCGTTCATCCCGCCATCACTTACACTGTTTCCGTTAAGCGCGACGTTCCGGTCTTCTCTTTCTACGGCTATGCCTTTCTCGCTCTGCTGATCCCCGCCATCGTCATCTCTTGGCGCTCCCTGAGCTTCGAGCGCTCCCGCTGGTCCGAGAGCGATCATCCTGCAAGGCCCATTCTCAACACGGAGAGTGACTAATGTTTCGCAAGATTTATCTACTCTACGGTTTGTTCGTTTTGGGCGGCACGGCCTTCGCCCAATATCGCGGCTGGAGCATGGACTCCATGAACCAGCTCAAGAATGTCCCCAAGTCGGTCCGCGATAACCCCGGCTCCTATCGTTCCGTTTACGGCTTCTATCATCACTACACTGGAGGGAAATAATGAACATCGTCCCAATCGCCAACGTGATCAGCGCCCTGGTCTTCACCTTCATCGGAATCTTCATCTTTGTCCTGGCCTTCATAGTCATGGACAAACTCACGCCCTACCATCTCTGGAAAGAAATCGTCCAGGAGCACAACATGGCCCTCGCCATTCTCGTCGGCGCCATGTCCATCGGCATCTGCATCATCATCGCCTCGGCGATCCACTAAAACCGCCATGGGCATCCTGCTGTTCCTCACCGTCCTGCTCGTAGCCGCCTGCGGCCTGATCTACGAGCTGATCGCCGGAACCATCGCCAGCTATCTGGTCGGCGACAGCGTCTTCCAATTCTCCACCGTCATCGGTACCTATCTTTTCGCCATGGGCATCGGCAGCGCCCTCTCGCGTTACCTCGGGAAAGGTTTGGTCCAGCGCTTCATCTGGATCGAATTGATGCTCGGCCTGGTCGGCGGCTTTTCCTCCGCGATGCTGATGTTAACCTTCGCCTTCACGCAAGGCTTCGAACTGGTCCTCTACGTGCTGGTCGTGGTCATGGGCGTCTTGGTAGGCCTCGAAATCCCCCTCCTCATGCGCATCGTCCAGGACCGCTACACCTTCCGCGATGTAATCGCCCACGTCCTGACCTTTGATTATCTCGGGGCACTCGGGGCGTCGCTGCTTTTTCCCATCCTGCTGGTCCCGCGTCTCGGCCTGGTGCGCTCCGCTTTGTTCTTCGGCTTGATCAACGCAGCCGTGGCTCTCTGGACCACCTACCTCTTCGCGCGCCAGCTAATGGAAAAGCGCGGCCTTCGCTTGGCCTGCGTAATGGTGATCGCCATTCTCAGCCTCGGCTTTGCCAAAGCCAAACAAATCACCATTACCGCCGAGGACAACATCTACGCCGACGAAATCATCTTCGCTCGCGACACCCGCTACCAGCACATCGTGCTCACCCGTTTCAAAGACGACCTCCGCCTATTCCTCAACAGCCATCTCCAATTCAGTTCCCGCGATGAATACCGCTACCACGAGTCTCTGGTGCACCCGGGCCTGGCCGCGGTCCCGGTCCCGCGCAATGTACTGGTATTAGGTGGCGGCGATGGATTAGCCGTCAGGGAAATCCTTAAGTATCCTCAAGTGGAAAAAATCACCCTGGTCGATCTCGATCCAGAAATGACCAAACTCTTCTCCACTCAGCCTATGCTTACGGATCTAAATAAAAAATCCCTCCTCGACCCGCGCCTCCAAATCATCAATGCCGACGCCTTCCCCTGGGTCGACAAAAACACCCAGAGTTTCGATTTCATCGTCATCGATTTTCCCGATCCCACGAACTACGCCTTAGGAAAGCTGTACACTACCGCCTTTTACCGCGCCGTGGCCCGCCACCTGAGCGCCCAGGGCTTTCTCGTGGTGCAAAGCACCTCGCCCATGTTCGCCCGGGATTCTTTCTGGTGCATCGCCGAAACTCTGCGCCAGGCTGGCCTCGCAACCTTCCCGTATCACGTCTACGTCCCCAGCTTCGGCGAATGGGGTTTCGTCCTTGCCGGCACGCACGATTACCTACCCCCAAAATCCGTACCCGCGGGCCTGAAGTTTCTGAGCCCCGAAGGCATCCCGTTGCTTTTCGATTTCCCTCCAGACATGGCCAGGCTGCCCATGCCTGCCAATCGACTCAACACGCAGGTCCTCGTCCGCACCTACGAAAAAGACTGGCAAGACATCAGTCATTGAGTTTTAATTCATGAACGCCAGATCCCCGACTTTCACACGCCGCAAATTTCTGCAAACCGGCAGCGCCGCCGTAATCGGGCTGTCGTTAAAAAGTGAAAAAAAGATCACCGGTAGCTTCGTAAATGACTCTTTCCGGGCCGGCCATCTTCTGCGCGACCGCGCACAATTTTCCGCGCCAAAACAAGTCATAAAAATTCCCCTGGTGATCGTGGGCGGCGGGATCTCCGGGCTGAGCGCCGCCTGGCGCCTTCGCAAAGGTGGTTTCCAGAATTTCGTCTTGTTAGAAATGAATGACCATGCGGGAGGCAACGCGCGGTCCGGCGAAAACGAGATCAGCGCCTACCCCTGGGCCGCTCATTACGTCCCGCTCCCCGGCCCCCAAGCCATCTACGTCCGCGAGCTTTTCACCGATTTAGGGGTGTTGAAGGACGGTCAATGGGAAGAGCGCTACCTGGCCTTTGCCCCGCAAGAACGTCTGTTCCTTTACGGCCGTTGGCAAGGGGGCATCGAACCAGCCATTGGCCTGGCACAAAAAGACCGCGACCAGTTCCAACGTCTAGAGGAGGTTTTTACGAAATATCGCGCCACGGGAGCCTTCACCATCCCGCTCGAGCGAGGCTATTCCCAGAAGTTCGCGGCGCTCGACCAGCTCTCCTTCGCCGATTGGCTGCAATCACAAAGCTTTGATTCGCACCTCGTGCGTTGGTACATGAACTACGCCTGCCGCGACGATTACGGCGCCCTCGCCTCCGACACCTCGGCCTGGGCCGGCATTCACTACTTCTCCTCCCGGGAACCAGAAGAAAAGGGCCCGCTGACCTGGCCTGAAGGCAACGCCTGGATCACCAAGCGTCTCCTTGAACTCGTCGGCGAAAAAGTCCGCGTAAATCAGATGGTCCATCGCATCGCCCGGTCGAGCAGCGTCACAAGCTCCGCCTCCGGCCGGGGCAGTGGCGCGGCAAAAGGGAACTCATCCGGCTTCAGCGTTTTCGCCGGCGACACCGAATATCAAGCCGAATTCGTAATCTTCGCCGCACCAACATTTCTCGCCCCGTACGTCGTGGAAGGCTTCGCACCGCTGAAATCCTTCACCTATTCCCCATGGCTGACCGCCAACCTGACGCTCGATCGCCAGCCGGATTCCCGCGGAGCGGAACCCGCGTGGGACACCGTCTTCCTCGATTCCCCGACGCTCGGCTACGTCGATGCCACCCATCAAAGCGTGCAAACGCAAATCGACCGCACCGTCTGGACCTTTTATTGGGCCCTCGCCGAAGGTACGCCGCAACAAAACCGCCAGCTGCTCGTTGAAAAGGATTGGACCTACTGGAAGGAAGCCATCCTTAACGACTTGCAACGCGTCCACAAGGACATTCGCGAGTGCGTCAGCCGCATCGACATCATGCGCATGGGCCACGCCATGGTACGGCCCACGGTAGGCTCGGTATTTTCCGCAGAGCGAACCAGACTGAAAGGCAAAGAAGACCGTCTCCTGTTCGCGAACTCCGACCTCAGCGCCATTTCTATCTTCGAAGAAGCCCAATTCCGGGGCGTCGAAGCCGCCCAAGCCGCACTCACCAACCTCAGCGGATCGCGCTAATCGCGGCTCTGCCGAGAAATGAACCGCGCAAATTCTCCAGAGATCCTGCGGATGATATTTATGCACCGCCGCGCATCGCGTCCTACTTCCGGCTAAGCTTCAACCGCGCGAAAGGCTGCAACTTGCCCGCCTGTTCGCCGTCCATTATCCACTGCCAAGTGTCAGCATTCTTGTCGTACCGGAAGGTGGTATGGAAGTCGCCCTCCTTACTCTTGAACAGGAATGTGATTTCATCGCCGCTCCGCTTTCCATGTGCGATGGATTGTCCGGAAAGACCGTCGCCGCTGGTTGAATCGAGCCACTATCGTGCGTCGTCTCCTGACCGGCAATCGTGCCTTGCAGCGTCCAGCGCCCGGTCATCTGATCCAAAAAGGGATCCTGGCGCCCTGCTTGTTGAGCGGAAATCCCCAGTGGAGCTAACGTCAGCAAAGCGATAATTCCGAAAGTTTTCATCGGGCTGATCTCCAAATGCCGCGGGGCCCAGTACGCCCAGGTGACCGTCACTAGGCGTCCCCGGTGGGAACAATCGCCGCCGTCTCGACCATCAAAATTACCGCCCGCTCCGGGACCCGCGTACGATGCACCACGCCTTTCGGCACCACATACCCCTGCTGCGGCCCTAAATCAATCGACTCACCCTCCAAATCGATGAAGAAATGTCCCTGTAAAACAAAGAAGAACTCATCGTCATGGTCATGCTTGTGCCAGTGGTACTCACCCTGCATCACTCCCAGCCGCCCCACCGAATCATTTACCTTGCACAGCGTCTGGTTGTACCACCGATCCGTGCAAGCCTTCGCCAGCGCCGGCACATCCACAAGCTGCAGCGCCGGAAACAAAACGTTCAAATGGTCTCCGTTAAAATCCACCCATAGCCCAATCAAAGAGCAATCCGCGCAGGCACTCCCTAAGCCTTCCCGCGCATCTTCGCCGCCCACCACCGCGACCCCACCAGCAAAAATCTCCAGTCCTTAAAAAACTCCGGCGGTTTCCCCTCGACGGCATGCCCGATAAACTGCAACACCCATCCAAATAAAAACAATCCCAAAGCCACCCACAGCAGACGGTGCCAAAAAATCCCCACGAGCGCTACCGGCCCCGACAAAATTATGATCGGTATCCCAAAGGTATGGGTTAGCCGGTTCAGGGGATGCTGATGCCCCTCGGAATACTCCTTGATCCAACTCTCCCAACTCCGCCCACCCAGCATAATCACCTCCGCAAAGCGCTCTGCTTGCAGTCGCCGGACCTCGGTCCGGCCACCTCATCGCGACCCGTGCCTTTCGGTCTGTGCCAGGCCTTGGCAAGTGCAAGATCTTCAGTCCCAACGTCTTATCACACCTTCTGGTGTCCCCGCGCTGGTCAGCGCCTCCGCTTTCGATTTCGCCATCCCAAGGCCCATGAACAGCCGCATCCTAACCCCAACCCCCGGGACACACAAGACATACTCCCCCAGTTCCGCCCGGGCCATTCACCCATGTACCCTCTAACCCCTTTAGAAGGCTGTTGATTTGCGAGCGTGCCACGTCCGCCTCACAGACCCCAGAATCTCCCCGTGAACAAAGTCGCCCTGCCCTCTCCTGAAAACCCCGCACCTGCTAAACTCTCGTCCGAAGCGCGATCCCTCGCCATGCCCTACTCCCACTCGATCCGCGGCACCTCCTATCGATTTCAAAACCTCCGCGACCTGCTTGCCAAGGCCTCCCCGCTTCGTTCGGGCGACCAACTCGCCGGCATCGCCGCCAGCACCCAGGAAGAACGTGTCGCCGCCCGTTTCCTGCTAGCCGATCTTCCGCTGACCACATTTCTCAACGAAACCATCATCCCCTACGAATCCGACGAGGTCACGCGTCTCATCGTCGACACCCACGACCGCGCAGCTTTTGCCTCCATCGCCAGCTTCACGGTCGGTCAATTCCGCGACTGGCTGCTTTCCGCGGCAGCCAGCACGGAATCGCTCGCCGCCGTTACGCCCGGTGTGACGCCCGAAATGGCCGCTGCTGTCTCTAAATTGATGCCGGCGCAGGATCTAATCGCCGTTGCGCAGAAAATTCGCGTGATCACAAAGTTCCGCAGCACTGTCGGGTTGTCGGGACGCCTCTCGACGCGCTTACAGCCAAACCACCCCACCGACGACCCGGCGGGCATCGCCGCCAGCATCGTCGACGGCCTGCAGCTCGGCTCGGGCGACGCCGTAATCGGCATCAATCCCGCGACCGACAATCCCGCGACCGTCGCCACCCTGCTGCGCCTGGTCGACTTCGTGCGCGAGAAATTCGCCATTCCCACGCAAAGTTGCGTGCTCGCGCACCTAACCACGCAAATGGAGGCCATGAAAAATGGCGCACCCACCGACCTGGTCTTTCAATCGATCGGCGGCAGCGAAGCCACCAACAAGAGCTTCGGCATCAACCTCGCCATGCTCGAGGAAGGCCACCAGGCCGCCCGCGAACTGAAACGCGGCACCCTCGGCGACAACATCATGTACTTTGAAACCGGGCAGGGTAGCTCGCTCTCGGCCAACGCCCATCACGGCTGCGACCAGCAAACTCTGGAAGCTCGCGCCTACGCTGTAGCCCGCCGCTTTCGTCCGATGCTCGTAAACACGGTCGTGGGCTTCATCGGTCCGGAATATTTATACGATGGAAAACAGATCATCCGCGCCGGCCTGGAAGATCATTTCTGCGGAAAATTACTCGGCCTGCCCATGGGTTGCGACGTCTGCTACACCAATCACGCCGCGGCCGACCAAGACGACATGGACACACTTCTAACGCTACTGGCGGTAGCGGGCGTCAACTACATCATGGGCATCCCCGGCGGCGACGACGTGATGCTGAATTATCAAACGTCATCTTTCCACGACGCGCTTTATCTGCGCGACGTGCTCGGCCTGCGCCCGGCTCCGGAATTCGAGCAATGGCTCCAGCAATCCGGTCAGCGCCAACTCACCGTCCAGGCGCTCCTGCCAAGCGCCAATCCCGGGAGAAGCAGATGAACAAAGAAGCCAAGTCGCCGCCCATCGATTCCGCCGGCACTCCTGTCCCTGCGTCTTCTGCTCCGCTATCGAGGCGGTTTCCACCGCTGCTCAACACCTACACGCCGGCGCGCGTCTGGCTAGAGCGCACGGGCCACAGCCTGGCCACCCGTGAAATTCTAAATTTGCAATTGGCCAACGCCCAGGCCCGTGACGCCGTCCACGCCAGTCTCGATCTTTCCGCGCTGATCGACGGCCTGACGCAGCGCCGACACCCACATCTGGTTCTCACGAGCGCCGCCGCCACGCGCGCCGATTATCTCCGCAACCCGGCCCTCGGCCGCAACCTCAGCCGCGATTCCGTCGCGCGACTCGAGGCCGCAATTTCTTCCCCAGCAAATACCGATCCTGGCGATATTGCTTTCATCATCGCCGACGGCCTCTCTGCTCGGGCCATCGATGGCCACGCACTGCCGCTGCTCGACGCCACGCTGCCGCAACTCGACCCCGCGTGGCGCATCGCGCCAATCTGCATCGTGGAACAGGCCCGCGTAGCCATCGCCGATCCCATCGGGGAGCTCCTCGGCGCAAAAATCGCCGTTATCCTTATCGGCGAACGCCCGGGCCTCAGCTCCTCGGACAGCCTCGGCGTTTACATCACCTGGAACCCGCGCCCCGGGCGCACTGACGCCGACCGCAACTGCATCTCCAACATCCACCCCCAGGGATTGTCTTACCGGGAAGCCGCAAAGCTCCTGCATTTTTACCTTACGGAATCGCGCCGTCGGCAACTGAGCGGCACGCTCCTAAAATCCACAGCCGGCGCAGCGCACACGCTGCCGGAGCCCGTAAAATGACGCAGGAGCACACCTGGCCAAAGAGGCGCAGCTTTTCAGCCGCGTCCCCCGAGGCGACTAAGCGCGCGCCTTGCGCGGCGCCGACTCCGGCGAACTCCAATACGTTTTGTCCCCGGCGTAACACAATTTCTCGATGACGCAGTCAACGCAGCGCGGCTTCCGCGCCACGCATACACGCCGTCCATGCCAGATCAACTGGTGCGAAAATTGGATCCATTTCGACTGCGGCAAAATCTGCATTAGATCCTGCTCAATTTTTTTCGGTTCGCTGTGGTGCGTCAGATCCAGGCGGTTCGACAAGCGAATCACGTGCGTATCGACCACCACTCCCACGGCAATTCCGTAACCCGAGCCCAGCACCACGTTCCCGGTTTTCCGCGCCACGCCCGGCAACGTCAAAATTTCCTCCATAGTCTTGGGCACCAGTCCGCCAAACTTCTCGACAAGCGCCTGGCTCGCCCCCATCACGGATTTGGTTTTATTGCGAAAAAATCCCGTCGGCCGAATCTCCTGCTCCAGTTCGGAAGGATCGGCGCATGCAAAGTCCTGCGGCGTCTTATATTTCTTGTACAACCCGGCAGTCACCTGGTTCACGCGCACATCGGTGCATTGCGCCGAAAGTATCGTGGAAATCAGCAACTGAAACGGATTGCCATGCGTCAACTCGCAAATCGCATCCGGGTACATCACATCCAAACCAGCCAATATCGCCGCAACACGCGCTGGATCGCTCCCCGTACGCTTTGGGCGCGTTGCCCCCGCTACCGCGTTCTGGCCGCCTTTTTTTCCGCCGGCGCGCTTGTTTTTCTGCACTTTTCGAGGTTTGCTCATGACCGCGCAGGATAACACAGCCTCTCCCCGGGACCCGCGCAACGCGCTCCTACGCCCGCGGCGGGAGCGATATGCAGGAAATACCGGATATACCCGAGAGGCTCGCCATTTATAAAATGCGGTTGCCGTCCTGCGTCTCTCAGTTTTTCCGAGCGCTGCGACCCAGATGTCCTCTCGGTCTGTATGCGGACTTCATCCGCGCCAATCATTGCCAACGTAACAGCCACTTTTTACGGGAGTGTGTTCGAGCAACGTGCCCGGCGAAACGCAAAGTCCGAATCCCAACGTGGCCATCAACCCCTGGCTCATTGCCGCCGCGGTAATGCTGCCCACATTCATGGAAGTGCTGGACACTTCCATCGCGTCGGTCGCCTTGCCCCATATCGCCGGCAGCCTTTCCGCGACCACCGACGAAGCCACCTGGGTGCTCACCAGCTATCTCGTGGCCAATGCGATCATCCTGCCCGCCAGCGGGTGGTTCTCCATGCGCTTCGGGCGGCGCAATTTCTTGCTTTTCTGCATCGTGCTGTTCACCGTCGCCTCGTTTGCCTGCGGCGCGGCACAGAGTCTGGGATTTATTTTGATGGCCCGCGCGATTCAGGGCGCGGGAGGCGGAGCATTGCAGCCGCTTTCGCAGGCCATTCTACTTGAGAGTTTTCCGCCCGCGAAGCGCGGCTCGGCCATGGCGATTTTTGCGTTGGGCGTGGTTGTTGCTCCGGTGCTCGGACCGACGCTCGGCGGTTGGCTCACCGACCAATATTCCTGGCGCTGGGCGTTTTACATCAATATTCCCATCGGCGTCGCCGCGGTCGTGATGATTTACAAATTTGTCGTCGACCCGCCGTACATTCAAAACGCCAAGGCCACGCGGTTCGACAGCATCGGTCTGGGCCTGCTGGCCGTCTGGCTCGGCGCCCTCCAGATTATTTGCGATAAAGGGCAGGAAGATGACTGGTTCGGCGCCATGTGGGTGCGCTGGGCCGTAGCGATTCTCATAGCGGGATTTGTCGCGTTCTTGATTCGCGAATTCACCGCGCGGCAACCCATCGTCAATTTGAAAGTATTCAAGAATCGCAACTTCGCGGTGGGCTCGCTGCTTATCGGACTCTTCGGTGCGGTGATTTACGGCATCATCACCATTCTGCCGCTCTTTTATCAAACCCTGATGGGTTATACCGCGATGGCCGCGGGCTTCGCCGTCAGCCCGCGTGGTATCGGCGCGATTCTGGTTATGCCGGCGATCGGCATTCTCACCAGCCGTCTCGATAACCGCTGGCTGATCGCTTTCGGTTTCGGACTATACGCCTTCACCGCCATGTGGATGGCTACGCTGACGCTGCAGATGTCGCAATGGTCGCTGACTTGGCCGGTCATTCTGAGCGGAGTGGCTAGCGGACTGGTCTTTGTGCCGCTCTCGACCACGGCGATGGGCACGCTCAAGAACGAGCAAATCGGTAACGCCAGCGGGCTCTACAATTTGCTGCGCAACGTAGGCGGCAGCGTGGGAATCTCCGTAGTCAACACGGTGATTTCGCGGCATACGCAATCCCACCGTTCCGATCTCGCGCACGATATCGCGCACCGGCCGGCATTTCAACATTCGCTCAGCGTTTATAAAGGACTGATGGCCGCGCATGTGACGTCCCATACGGCCACGCATCGCGCCTACGCCATGATTCAAAACAGCCTGGATCAGCAGGCCACCGTGTATGCCTACGTGGACGATTTGCGGTATATGGCGCTGCTGTGCGTTTTGTGCGCGCCGATCATCTTTGTGGTCAAGAAGGTGAAAGCCAAGAAAGGCACGGCTTCGGCCGGGCATTGAGGCGCGCATTTTTCGCAAGGTGTGGTGCACTGGCTTACGGTTTCTTAACACAGAAAATGCCCAAACAAGATTGTCTGATGGGGGAGCGCAACGCGATGCAAATCGACGAGCGGGAATACCTGGGGATCACCAACGAACTGCAACGGCTGCGGGATGAACAGCAGCGGCTGCGCGACGAGCAGGAACAACTACGCCGCGAGAAAACTTCCTCAAGCAATGGCCACAATCCGGACGGAGATCAGCCCGGCGGGAAGAACGGTGCTGGACAGCAAAAGGATGGGCGCAGCGGCGCGGCGGGAAAGGAACCGCCCGGGGAAAAAAAAAGCGAGCACAGCCAGGAGCCAGGCGAGGGCAAGGGCGAAGCTGCTGAGGATGAGGAGAAACCGAAACCGCCACTGAAGGAACGCGCGCAAATATTTGCGCGCGAACATCCCAAAGGGATTCTGTTCGGGGTCATTGCTTTGGCGGTCTTGGTGATCGCCGCCATATTCCTCATCATCTATCTGGACTCCTACGAAAGCACGGACGACGCGGAGGTGGATGGGCATCTAAACGCCGTCAGTTCGCGAATCACGGGCACGGTCGCCAAAGTTTATGTGGAAGACAACCAGACGGTGAAGGCCGGCCAGTTGATCGCGGAACTCGATCCGCGGGACTACCAGACCATGCTGGATCAGGCGACGGCGAGTGTAGCCTCGGCCGCCGCGCAACTGGCGGCGGAAAATCCCAACGTGCCCATCACGCAGACCACCAATCAAACCACCATTACGTCCGGTAATGTGGATGTAGAGACCGCACAGTCCGGTGTGGTGGCCGCGGAACGGCAATATGATGCGCGCTTGGCGCAATTGCGAGAGGCCGAAGCCAACGATGTGAAAGCGCAAACGGATGTGCTGCGCTACCGTCCCCTGGCGGAAAAGGACGAAATCTCCAAGGAGCAGTTTGACACCGTGATGGCGCAGGCCAAGAGCCAGACGGCTATGGTGCAAGCGGCGCAAGCTTCCGCGGAAGCCGCGCAAAAAGCCATCGAGCAGGCCCGTGACAGTTTGCGCCAGGCGTACACCAGATTGCGGCAGTCCAACCAGAACGCACCGCGCAACGTGGCTATACAAAAAGCGGGAGTGCAGGCCCGCGAGGCGGCGTTGCAAGCGGCGCAGGCGCAACTCGAGCAGGCGCAGTTGAATTTGTCGTACACCAAGATCTACGCGCCGGTTTCCGGAATTGTGGGAGAGAAATCGCTGGAGATCGGGCAACGCCTGGATATCGGGCAACAGCTATTGACCATCACACAGCTAGACGACATCTGGATTACCGCGAATTTCAAGGAAACCCAGCTTAGAAAAATGCATCCTCAAGAAGCGGTCGACATCAGCGTCGATGCGTTCGGAAAGAAGTATCACGGCTATGTCGAGAGTATGCCGGGAGCTACTGGAGCGGTCACCAGTTTATTGCCGCCGGAGAACGCCACGGGAAATTACGTGAAGGTGGTGCAGCGTTTGCCGGTACGTATTCGCTTGAAACAGGGGGAAGATCCCGACCATACCTTGCGGCCGGGGATGTCGGTCGAGCCGAAGGTGTGGCTGAAGTAGGGTCTTAACGCGAGGTCACAGAACGAACTGCAGGGGGGCGTGCCGGCCCTGCACCCGCGTCGCCGGCTGCTCGGGGCATCGCGACGCTCTCAAAAGCGGCAGCTGCATGTTTACGCGGCATCCCCGATCGTCAGGAAGGCCGGTCCTTAAAGGCCGGTTATTACCGAAAGCAGGCGGCGAAAGGCCTTGCCGCGATGGCTTAAGGCATTTTTTTCATCGCCTGTCAGTTCGGCGAAGGTTTTGTCCAGTTCACGCAGGTAAAAGATTGGATCGTAGCCGAAGCCTGCGTTGCCGCGCGGGCCGGACAGGATTTCGCCGTCGGCGCGGGCACTGATGATGGCTGTCGGTGCGCCTTTTATGGCAATGGCAAGGACACATACAAAATAGGCGCGGCGATTTTCTGCCGCCAGATCGCGCATTTCGTAAAGTAGCTTGGCGTTGCGTTGTTCGCTGGTGGCGTTTGGTCCGGCATAGCGGGCCGATCTTACTCCGGGCGCGCCCCCCAGGGCGGGAACTACCAGGCCAGAGTCGTCGGCGAGGACCGCGTCTTCGGTGAATCGCGAATAGTGCATGGCTTTGCCAGCAGCGTTTTCAGCAAAGGTGGGTGCAGATTCCTCAAAGGCGGGCCCGTCCGCGAAATTCCCAAGGAGCGCGAGACGTATCGGTGACCTTGGCAAGATAACGGAGTCACTCATTGCGAGAAATTCCGCAAGTTTGCCCTGGTTCGACGAAGCGAGCAGAACGGTAACGCTCATGCGGGGACCGCGCACTTTGCAATGCGGCGGGACGCCGCCTTTGCGGCCGCGGGGACGGCGCGTACTTTCCTGTTGCCGTGGATGGTCGGAAACGCGAGGTCCCACGGCCGGCCGGACTGGAAACTGCCTCGCAAAGGCAAAGTCGAGCCGCCACGCTTCCGACGGCGCTTACCCCGCTCGAGCGGCGTCAAGCCGCCGCGCTTCAAACGGAGGTATGTTGCGCTAGCGGGCACGGGTGTTGAATTTCACCGGGATGATGGAGCGTTGCTCTTCGCTTAGGCGGCGGATGCCCGCGGCGGCTAGCGCTAGCAAATCCTGCATTTCACTGCCGCTAAAGGGGCGGCCTTCGGCGGTGGCCTGGATTTCTACGAAGTGGCCGCTGCCGGTCATGACCACATTCATGTCGACTTCGGCGCGGGAATCTTCTTCGTAAGCCAGGTCGAGCAGGGCGCGGTCATCGACGATGCCTACGCTCGTGGCGGCTACGGTGTCGATGATCGGCGAACTTTTCAAAATTCCCGCAGCCACCAGGCGATCGAAGGCTAAGGCCAGCGCCACGAAGGCACCGGTGATGCTGGCGGTGCGCGTGCCGCCGTCGGCTTGGATTACGTCGCAGTCGAGCCAGACGGTGCGTTCGCCGAGGACTTCCTGGTCGGTGATCGCGCGAAGGGAGCGACCGATAAGCCGCTGAATTTCCTGCGTGCGCCCGGATTGCTTGCCGCGGGCAGCTTCGCGGGGGGTGCGTTCTTCGGTGGCACGCGGGAGCATGCCGTATTCGCTGGTGACCCAGCCTTTGCCGCTACCCTTGAGGAATCCGGGGACGCCATCGTCGACAGTGGCGGTGCAGATGACGCGCGTTTTACCGAGTTCTATGAGGACGCTGCCTTCGGCGGTGGAGATAAAATCGGGGGTTATTTTCAGCGCGCGCATTTGATCGGGGTTGCGGCCATCGGAGCGTTGTTTGGTGGTAAGGGGCATAGAGCCTTTCGTGAGCTGAAAAAACATCCCGCAGGAAACCGCCCCGCACATCAATCTGGCTTTTAGGGGCGCAACATGTTGCGCCCCTGAAAAGGCGAAAGTCAAAAACGCGGGGCACAGGCTACTGCAAAAACCGCGCGCAACATGCCGCCACTACCCACTACAAAGTACACAAGACAAAAAGACCAAGCCAAGGAAAAAGACCAGCGGCGAGGGCTTATGGTTTTTTTGTTGGCGGGGGCGTGGCCGCTGGGTTCAGCGCGAACGTACCGGTTAGGTCCAAATGCCCAGCCAGGGTGTCCACTTCCTGGCCGTGGATCAAGATTTTCAGGCGCTTTACTTGCGGAACGTTGGCTTCGAGCGTTCGCCTGATGGATGCCACCGCGAGCTGTTCGCTGGCGATGCCGGAAGGCGTGGAAGTCGCGAGGGCTTCGGAAAAGTCGGCTATGCCTGTGCCGTTGGGCAAAAGATAAAATTCAAGAAGTGCAGCGTCGGGAGGGAGGGTGCGGAGTTCGGAGTCGACCGGGCCGGCCAGCAAAGTGTTTAAGACTTGCTTGGCGCGGAGGACGGGTTCGTTGCCGAGCGGCAACTCTACGGTAACGGGAGTCAGACCTTCGTCGTCGCTGCGCGAAGCCCAGTAGAGTCTGGCCTTGATGCGGGGCTCGCCGGGTTTGCCGAGAAATGGCTGCGTGAGTTCGCGGCGGGCTTGTTCTTCGGTCTGCTGGGTGATTTTGGCGGCTTGTTTCACGTGATTGCGCAGCGAAGGAAAATACACGGCAGCGACGACTACGGCGGCGGCTAGAGCGGCGATGATCCAGACGCGCCAACGCGGGGTCATCGCGGGGATCCGGTGGGCGGCGGCGCGTCCCCTGGCGAAAGCGTTGCAGTGCTGGCGACCACGTAGGAGGGTTTAAAGGTGACAATGGCGCGGGCGATGGCGTCGGCGACACCGGGGGCCATGCGGTCGAGGTCCTCGCGTTTTTCCACGGAAACGCTGGAAATTTCCACGGCGATCGCCGGCGCTGCGGTGGTGCGCAGTTGGCGTACCGCGGCGGTTTGTGCGGTATCCGGCGAGCCCTTGAATCTTTGGGCGAGCAGACCTTGCACCAGGTCGCCGAGTTTGCGGCTGAGGCCCAAAAACGGAGCTTGCGCCTGATCCCAGGGAATGAGGCCGGTCGGATCGCTGACCGGAGGCAGATCTTCGTTGACATAGACGCGCGCGGTGCCCGCGAGACCCGTCGAAGCGATGTGCACGGTGACGAAGGCTGCGCCGCGCTGCGCGTTGGCTATGGCGGAGCGGTCGTCGAAGGAGGGGTTTTCATCGCCCAGGCGCGTTTGCACCACTTGAAAGCCCTGCGATTCGAGAGCGTGGCGGATTTGCGCGGTGAATTGCAGGACAACATCGCTTTCGCGAAGTCCGCCCGTGCCGCGCGCGCCGGGATCGGTGCCGCCGTGAGCGGGGTCGAGGACCACGGTGCTGAGCAGATTGCTCTGAAGATTGCCGGGAAAGCCACTCTGCGGCGGACGTGACGCCGGTGCGCTCGCCGCAGGATTGGCTGCCTGAGGAGGCGGCGTTTGCGCGTTTCGGGCCCGCGCCAGCACACTGCGCGCCGGCGAAAAGAACTGAGCGAGCAGCAATCCCGCCGCCGCGAGCAGGACTGCAACCGGGAGCATACGGGCTACCACGCGATGCGGGTACCCATGAAAAACTCTTCCGGAGAGCTCTAGAGAAACCTTTCGCACGTTGAGCAGCATATCAAAAGCGCCGCCGATGCGCCGCTCTTGTCAGCCATCTAGAAAAGAACCAGGGACGGCCATTTTCGCCGTCCCTGGTTCGAACTGCGCGCCAATGGCGCAGATTGCCTCGCGCCAAAAGCCAGAGCCGTTATCATTGCGGCGGGGCTTGCGAACCTTGCTGTTTGTCGGCTTTGTGATCCGCCTTCAGTTGAGCGCGTTGCTCAGGCGTCAGAACCTGTTTGACCCGTTCGTGAGACTCTTTCCGAATTTCTTCCATCTTGGCGTGCTTCTGGTCTTGGGTAAGAGTCGTGTCGGACTTCACCGTGTCCAATTGGGACTTCATGTTTTCGTGGATCTTCTGCACCTGGGCTTTTTGATCGTCGCTCAGATTCAAGTCCGCAAGATCGTCGCCGTGCCTTTGAGCACGTTGCGGGGCTTGCTGCCCGGGGTCTGACTGTGGCGATTGCTGGGCCCGAACAGCGGGAACGCTGCACAGGGCAAGCAATCCGGCGCTCAGCGCGAGACGTTTCATCGTACGAAAGTTTTTCATTTAAGATTCTCCTCAGAATGCCCTGCGAAATCTGCTGGGATTCGGGCTCTCCACTATAACCCCGGCCCGCGAAAAATGTCGTACAGGCCTTGCTGTAGGCAACCCGCGCTGCGCCTTGCGCCGGACAGGGTTAGATGTACTATTACGGTGCGCCACCGGCTGGGGAGCCGGGCAGCGCGCCTTTGACCGTTCCAGGCGAAAATTTCCGAGGCCAGGCTTGTATTTCTGCGTCTACAGGATGGCGTAATGAAACTGAATGGATTCTTGCTGCGCAGCACGATTGTGGCGGCGCTGGGCGGTTTGCTGTTTGGATTCGACACCGCGGTAATCGCCGGCGCGATTGACGCCTTAAAGACACTCTACCACCTCTCAAACTGGGGGCAGGGGGAGACGGTTTTTGCGGCCCTGGCGGGCACCGTAATCGGCGCGATGACCGGCGGGCTGCCCGGAGAAAAGTACGGTCGGCGCGACAGTCTGCGATTGATGGCGGTGCTGTATCTGGTGTCCGCGGTGGGCTGCGCGTTGGCCTGGAATTGGCCGGCGCTGCTGGTGTTTCGCTTTATCGGCGGGCTGGGCATCGGCGGCTCCTCGGTGTTGGGCCCCATGTACATTGCGGAGATTTCGCCGGCGAAGTGGCGCGGACGGCTAGTCGGACTATTTCAATTCAATATCGTGTTCGGGATTTTGCTGGCGTACTTCTCGAATTACCTGGTCGGGACGTTTCAGCTCGGCGACGCGGAGTGGCGGTGGAAGCTGGGCATCCCGGCGATTCCCGCGCTGTTTTTTCTGCTACTGCTGTTTGGCATTCCGCGCAGCCCGCGCTGGCTGGTGAAGAAGGAGCGCATTGCCGAGGCGCGCGAGGTGCTGCAGGCCACGGGCGCGCAGGATTTCGAGGCCGAGTTACAGGAAATTGTGGTTTCCATCGACGCGGAGCACCAGACCAACGATGCTTTGTTCGTGCACAAGTATCGCTTCCCGATATTCCTCGCGGTGTCCATCGGATTGTTCAATCAGCTCTCGGGGATCAACGCCATTCTGTACTACCTGAATTCCATCTTTGCCTACGCCGGATTTAGCAAAGTTTCCGGGGATTTGCAGACCGTGGCCATCGGGGCCACCAATTTATTGTTCACCATGATCGCCATGTCGGTGATCGACCGCATCGGGCGGAAGACTCTGCTGTTGATTGGCTCGGTGGGCACCGCGGCATGTCTGGCGGGTGTGGCGGCGATTTTTTTCCGGCACCGTAATCAGAACCTGCTGGTATGGCTGCTCGTGGGATACATCGCATTTTTCGCGTTCTCGCAGGGCGCGGTGATTTGGGTGTTCATCAGCGAGGTGTTCCCCAATCGCGTGCGCGGCAAGGGGCAAAGCCTCGGGAGTTTTTCGCACTGGATCATGAACGCGGCGATTTCGCTCACCTTTCCGCTGCTGGCGGCGAAATCCGGCGGATACCCGTTTGTGTTCTTCTCGCTGATGATGGTGCTGCAATTCTTCGTGGTGCTATTCGTGTATCCGGAGACCAAAGGATTTACGCTGGAGCAGATGCAGAAAAAACTCGGCATCGCCTGACCCTCTCGACGCTATACTGCCATGCTCGCTTTCCAGGGGAAAATGCCCATGAACAAAACGCCGCGAATCGCCGTGATCGGCAGTGCCAACGTCGACCTGACCACCTTCAGCGATCGCTTTCCGCGGCCCGGCGAGACCATTTTCGGCCAGCGCTTCGATCTGGGCTTCGGTGGCAAAGGCGCGAACCAGGCGGTTGCCGCGCGGCTCTGCGGCGCCGACGTGCTGATGGTCGCCAAGCTCGGCGACGATTTATTCGGCGAGGCTACGCTGAAGAACTTTGCCGCGCTGGGCATTGACACCGCGCACGTTAAGATCGTCGCGGGCGTCTCGAGCGGCGTCGCGCCGATTTTCGTCGAGCCCAACGGCCAGAACCGCATCATCGTGGTCAAAGGCGCTAACGATACGCTGCGTCCCGCCGACATCGACGCTGCGGCCGAGGCCCTCCAAACCGTTGACACCATTGTCCTGCAGTTCGAAATTCCTCTCGAGACCATCTATTACGCCGTCGAGTTTGCCGGAAAAAACAAAATCCGCTGCATCGTCAATCCCGCACCCGCCCAGTCTGCTGATCTTGCAGCCCTGCGCGCCGCCGACTACTTCGTACCCAACGAAAGTGAAGCGGAAACCATCACTGGTCTTCCCGTGCATTCGATCGACGAAGCCAAATACTGCGCCGCGGCGTTGCTGCAAAAGGGATTCCGAAAAGTGATCTTAACACTTGGCAGCCGCGGTTCGCTGCTGGCCAGCGAAGACGCCTCGGAAGTTTGTGCGCCCTTCGCGGTCACGCCCAAGGACACTACCGGCGCCGGAGATGCCTTCATTGGGAGTTTCGCGGTGTTCCTCGCCGAGGGTTTTCAAGAACACGACGCTCTCCAGCGCTCGAACCTCTACGCCGCGCTGTCCACGCTGCAGGCCGGCACGCAGAAATCGTTTCCCACGCGCGCCCAGTTCGAATCCGAGTGGCAGAAACGTCGCGAGACCCTTTGACGATCGAGCAGCAGGGAATTCCGCGTCGCCCGCGCCGAATCGCCATATGCGAACCACATCCATTTTATTTTTTTAAGGAGCCGTCATGTTCGTCTTGCAGAGTTATCCCGAAGCCGTCGTCTTTTGCGTCATCACCATGTTCTGCTGGGGCTCGTGGGCCAACACCCAGAAGCTTGCGCGCAAAGACTGGCGTTTTGAACTTTTCTACTGGGATTACACCATTGGCGTCCTGCTCCTCACGCTCCTTCTCGGCCTAACTCTCGGCAGCTCGGGGACCGTCGGCCGCCCCTTCCTCGCCGATCTAGAGCAAGCTTCGCAGTCAAGCATTGTCTCCGCGCTGCTCGGCGGCGCCATTTTCAACGCCGCAAATATCTTGCTCGTGGCCGCCATCGACATCGCTGGCATGGCCGTGGCCTTTCCGGTAGGCATCGGTCTCGCGCTGGTCCTGGGCGTAGTTGTGAATTACAGGTACGAGCCTGTTGGAAACGCGCCTCTACTCTTTGGCGGGGTAGCGCTGGTGGTCCTGGCCATTGTTTTTGACGCCACCGCCTACCGCAAAATTCCCGGCAGCGCCGCGGGAGTCAGCACGAAGGGCCTGGTCCTCTCCGTCGCGTGCGGCCTGCTCATGGGCTTCTTCTACCGCTTCGTGGCCGCCAGCATGTATCCAGATTTCACGCAGCCTGAGGCCGGAAAATTTGGGCCCTACGCCGCGGTCTTTGTCTTCGCCATAGGTATTTTTCTGAGCAATTTCTTGCTCAACACCTTGCTCATGAAAAAGCCTTTCGTGGGACAACCGGTTTCCTTCGCTGCTTATTTCGCGGGAAGTTTCCGCACCCATCTCACCGGCATTCTCGGTGGCATCATCTGGGGCGTCGGCATGTCCTTCAACATCATCGCCAGCGGCCGGGCCGGTTTTGCCATCTCCTACGGGCTTGGCCAGGGCGCCACCATGGTCGCCGCGCTCTGGGGCGTCTTCATCTGGAGGGAATTTCGCGCCGCTCCGCCCATCACCTCAAAATTGCTCGGAGCCATGTTCCTGTGTTTCGTCGCGGGCATCGCGATGATCATCCGCGCCCGCCTGTAAAATTTTCCCGCAGCGCCGCGGCTTATCCGTGCCGCGGGTTTCAGCGGGATGAAGCTGTCGACGGGCTTCATGTTTGAGGGATCCGTGTTGCCGTCGCGCGCGGTTCGGCACGCTTTGGGTCCCGCTTTGCAAACGCGGCCTAACAAATTTCTTAAAATCTTCCACAGCTCTCTTTTTCGCCAAGCCACTTTGGCCTTGACACTTTGTGAGGCACACAACTAACCTAAGCGCAATAATTTAGGGGTGATAGCGCTCCAGAAAAAGTGCCAGCTGCATCGCGTATTTCCAGGTTCGCTACGATGAGTTCGCCATGGCGACTGGACCCCGTTTCGCACTTTTTCATCCCCGTCGAGTACAGAGTTGGTTCGGAGTCGAGGGCAAGATTTTCCGATCGGTCTCAGCAAAGATTTAGCGGGACCGAAGCGTACAATTTATGATTCACTTCCTCTCACCG
>JBEKSZ010000017.1:0-48148 GCA_049516615.1 Candidatus Acidiferrum sp.
CCCCGGAACTCCATGATACCTTTACAATGAAGCGATCAAGATTCCAAGGCCTGGGGAACAGCATTGCCACCCCGCCGTTGAGCGATTTGGTTTTTTTGTACCTGTTTTGCCGATGCCAACGTTGCAAATTTCACGCCCTTTTTGGCATCGCCGCCGTGCGACTCTGCCTCGTCGAATGTGCGGTGGCCGGGCCCGTCCGGGTCCTGCGACACTAGAATGAACCTTCTTATTTGCTCCCATTACTTCGCTCCGAGCGTAGGTGGCGTCGAGACCGCGGTATTGTCATTGGCGCGGGGTCTGGCCGAGTGCGACGCGGGAAAATCGAAGACCATCAATGTCACGGTTGCGACGGACACCGCTCGGAAGGGCTTCGACGATAATGCCCTTCCTTTCAGAGTCGTTCGACAGCCGGGGCCTGCCACGCTGTGGAGCCTCATTCACCGAGCCGATATCATTCATCTCGCTGGCCCGACGCTAATCCCGCTGGTTTTCGTCTTTCTGCTGCGCAAGCCTTGCGTAATCGAACACCATGGCTACCAGGCCATTTGTCCCAACGGTGTGCTCATACAGTCTCCCAGCCGGTCGATGTGCCCGGGCCACTTCCAGGCCCGGCGTTACGACAAATGCCTTCGCTGTTTGGCGGCCGAGACCTCGGCGCTCAAAGCGCTGGCGAGACTGATTTTCATGTTCCCCCGAAATCTGCTTTCAAAAGCCGCCGACGCCAATGTGGCGATAACCGAACATGTTCGGCGCCGCCACGATCTACCGAATTCGCGAGTTATCTACTACGGAATATCCGACCTTGCGTTGACGCCGCAAGCAAAACCGGTGCGCGAGCAGAATCGAACAGTTTGCTTTGCATATGTTGGCCGATTTGTTCCGGAAAAAGGAATTGACCTGCTTTTGCGAGCGACGGCGTTGCTGCGTGATTTCAATTTGCCATTCAAGGTCCGGCTGATCGGTGACGGCCCTCTCCGAGAGAAGCTTCGCATGGTGAGCGCAGAGGAAAAAATCACTGATGTGGTGGAGATTACCGGTTTCCTCACTGGCCCCGACCTCGAGTCTGCTCTTTTTGACGTTGACGTCGTCGTCATGCCCTCGGTCTGGGAAGAAGCGGCTGGGCTCTCTGCGATCGAACAAATGATGCGCGGAAAACTGGTGATCGCCTCCTCCGTCGGTGGATTGGCGGAGGTGGTCGCCGATGCGGGCATGCTTTTTGCGACTGGCGACGCTGCAGCTCTCGCTCTGTGTATGAGGAAGGTGCTTAGTGATCCCTCGACCATCAATGCCCTTCGCGAGAAGGCCCGCAAGCGAGCTTTGCACCTTTTTCAGTTCGACCGGATGGTGAAAGAGCACGCCTCGCTGTACCTCGAGATCTACGCAAAGTCAAAGAACGCAAAGTAAGCGACCTGCGAGGGATCGCTTCTCGCGGCGGGACCTCTGGCGGCGCCTCCTGCGGCTCGGGCAGGGTCGCGCCAACACAAGAATTCCATCTTCGCGCTCATTCTCTCGAGGAACGAATGCTGCATGCCCGATCCTGCCCAGCGGGTATACTGGGACACACCAGAGTTGGGCGGGAAAAATATGACCAGCGATACGAGGGCGATTTCGATGACGAAACGACGAAAGGTGGACGCCAGCGATCTCGCCATTCTTGGAGGAGCGCCTGCGTTCGTCGAACCGCTGCACGTGGGCCGCCCGAACCTCGGTCACCGCGAGAAATTTCTGGAACGCGTCAACCTGATGCTCGACCGCAATTGGCTGACCAACAATGGCCCGTATGTTCAAGAGTTCGAAAAAAAACTGGCGCAAATCGTGGGAGTCTCGAACTGCGTGGTTATGTGCAACGCGACGATTTCGCTCGAAATCGCTACCCGGGCGCTGGGCTTGACCGGGGAAGTGATCGTCCCGTCGTTCACCTTCGTGGCCACCGCGCACGCGCTGCAGTGGCAAGAGTTAACTCCCGTGTTTTGTGATATTGATCCGTTGACTCACAACTTGGACCCGCGACAAATCGAGAAGATGATCACTCCGCGCACAACGGGGATTATCGGGGTCCACACCTGGGGTCGCGCCTGCGATATCGATGCACTAGAATCCATTGCGCGTCGTCGAAATCTCCAGATCATGTTTGACGCCGCCCACGCCTTTCGCTGCTCCTACAAGGGCAGACCTATCGGTGGATTTGGACGCTGCGAGGTGTTCAGTTTTCATGCCACCAAGTTCTTCAACTCCTTTGAGGGCGGAGCCGTCCTCACAAACGATGATGCGCTTGCCAACAAGATGCGCTTGATGCGCAATTTCGGATTTCAAGGCTATGACAATGTCATTTATGTGGGCACTAACGGCAAGATGACCGAAGCCTGTGCCGCCATGGGACTTACTTCGCTGGAAAGCGTCGACGAGTTTATAGAAATCAATCGAAGAAATTACTTACTGTACCGAGAGCATTTGAACAAAATCCCCGGCGTGCAATTGATGGCTTACCCCGAGGACGAGCAGACCAACTACCATTACATTGTCGGGGAGATCGACGCAGAAGAGGCTGGACTGAACGCCAGCGAAATTGTCCAGGTGTTGTTCGCGGAGAACGTCCTTGCGCGGAGGTATTTCTTCCCGGGGTGCCACCGCATGGAGCCTTACAAATCCTTTTTCCCGCATGCATCGTTGGTATTGCCTGAGACCGAGCGGCTGTGCAGCCGTGTCATGGTGCTCCCGAATGGCGGCAGTGTGGACAAAGAAGCGATCTCACAGATATCCGAGATTATTCGCCTGGCCGTCTCGCATCGCGAGGCGATCCGCAGGGTCTTGCAACTACCCCACCCGGGACGCAACACTCCGAATGCCGTAGCAAGTGGCCGCGGAGCCTAGTGGTCCCGTGCGCCGCAAAAATTAGCCGTCGCGCAGTGCGTCCAACGGAAGGCGTGGCAAACAGGTGGCCGGTTGGCCATGGCGCTTACGCTCGCCGCTCCCAGGATCAGCGCCAGCAATCTGTGGCCGGGAACATGGCCCGCCGGTTGTCCGTTACCTTCGACGGGAGTCCCGCGGGTAGGAGTGAAATGGCTTGAGGGACGCGATCGTTATCTCTGGCTGGACCTGGGACGCGCGCAACGTTCCGGAGAGACTGGCACTGGCCTTAGCTCGGACCGGTGCAAGGGTTCTGTACTGCGAGAATCCAGTTTCTTTCATTCGGCGGCCTTCGGCGAACCCTTCCGAAGTCGCCGTGCGTGTTTTTCGCTTCCGTCCCGTGTTGCTCAGCCATCGGCTGAACCGGCAGCGCGGACTTTCTCAGCTGCAAGCTCTCCTGGTGCGAAATCAAATCATGAGGGTCGCGCGGCGCCTGGAGCTGAACGACCCGGTCTTCTTTTATCCCCACGGCGAGTACACCCGGACCCTGGCCGCGGCCATGAAACGGCAAGGTCGGCCCTTGGTTCACATTTGCATGGACTACGAAATCCAGAACCAGATGGAACACGTGCAGCTGTCCGACGTCACTTTGGCGATTCCGGAGGCCGCTTTTTCTGAACTGCGGGAACGGCTGGGCGCCAAAATTCGCAGGCTGCCGCAATTCGCCGCGCCGTCCAGCGCGACGCCACCTCCGGCACTCGTTCCTGTACTTCCCCGCGAGCTGCAGCCCATTCCGAGGCCCTGGCTCGTCTATTTCGGCAGCATCGACGGCCGAGTCGACCTCAAGCTTTTGGCGCAGGTTCTCCGGAATCATCCAGAATGGCATTTCATCTCCTTTGGTCGCGAGGATTGCCTGGCGCTCCCGAACAGCCATGTCCTGCCCTGGGGGCCTCCCGACTACTGGAGCCCGCTATTGTCCGGCGACGCTATCGGATTTCTTCCCTACGATTGTCTCGATCTGAAAAACTTGTATTGCGTGCCCCTAAAGCTCTTCGATTACTTTGCCAGAGGTCTGCCGGTTGTAAGCACCCCCATCGCCTATGTTCGGGATTACCCGGATTTGGTTTACACCGGAGGCAACGCCGACGAACTGGCCAGTGCGATCCTGGCGGCCCTTCATGAGCCGCCAGACAGTTCTCTGAAGGCGAAGCGCATGGCGCTCGCCGCGGAACATTCGATCGAGAATGTTTCCCGGATTCTCGAGCCCTTGCTTGGCGAAGCCGCACTCTGAAACAGCGACTCATTGGGCCGGCAGCATCACAATGTAGTAGTTTCGTGACACCTGCTCCGATCTAACCTTCCGGGGTCGCTGTGATGGAACCTAGCGCGTAACCGCAGCCTTGCCACTTTCACAAAGAGAGCTTGCCACATTTCGGGCTTCCACCGCGGACCCCAGGCCGCTAGCGCTGCAACGACTAGCCGATTTGCGTCTCTCTAGGAATTCCAGCCCATAGCCTTTTTGGCAAAGCCTATTCCGCACACGAGTACCCGACAACACAAGATTTAGTGCAATTGTTTCCTATTCGGCGAACTCTAAGTTTCTGATAAGCTCCAAACATCTTCCGTATCACCGACTTTAAACAAATTTGGGACATGCCTGGACATGGCAGCTTTTCTCAGAATTCATGAATCGTTCTAACCTTCCGAAAACAACTCGAAAGATTGTGTTTCTATCCTCCAATGAGTGGCTCCCTTGGTCCGGAAGTGAATATTTATGGAGCGCTGCGGCTAAATGGTTCGCTAGCCGCGGAGCGAGAGTGATTGTGAGCGTCAAGCAGTGGAGCGAGCCTGTTAAGCAGGTCGAACACCTTCGTGCCCTCGGCTGCCATGTGGTGTACCGGCCACCGCTCACCCTGGTAAAACGAGCAATCCGGAATTTCATTCCCGATCGGGATTACCGCCGTCATATAAAGCGGATTGCGTCCCAGGCGGACTTAGTCGTTATTTCACAGGGCAAGAACATGGACGGGCTTCCCTGGATGGAAGCTTCGCGGTCTTCTGGGTTGAAATATGCGATTATCGCCCAAACGGCAGCCGAAGACTGGTGGCCAGACGACGAATTCGCACTTCGGGCAGCTGTGGCTTACGAACACGCTTCTGCTGTCTATTTCGTTTCGGAAGCTAACCTCGTCTTGAGCCGACTCCAATTCGCGAGCCCTTTAGCCCAAGCCAGAGTAGTCCGCAATCCGTTCAACGTGAGTTACGCGGCCCGGACAGCATGGCCTTCAGATCCGGAAGACAGTCTAGCTCTAGCTTGTGTTGGCCGTCTGGATATCGTGCAAAAACGTCAGGATCTGCTCATCCAAGTCTTGAGTCTCCCGCACTGGCGCTCCCGACAAGTACGCATATCCCTAGTGGGGCAGGGTGTAAACGAGCTGTCTCTTCGCCACCTGGTCGATATGATGAATCTGAAGAATATCGATTTCACTGGTTTCGTCGATGACATCGAAACGCTGTGGTCTAGGCATCACGCCTTGATTTTGCCATCTCAGTATGAAGGAATGCCTGTGGCATTGGTGGAAGCAATGCTTTGCGGTCGTGCGGCTATAGTCACCGACGTTGCCGGGAATCGAGAACTGATCCGAGATGGCATTAACGGATTCTTGGCGAAGGCTCCAACCCTCGAGTTATTGGATGAAGCAATGAATCGTGCTTGGACGAACCGCGGCTCATTGATGGAAATGGGGCGCGTCGCGGCGGAAGACGTTCGCAAATGGGTTTCGGAAGATCCAGGAACGGACTTTGCTCGCGAGCTTGACACCGTTATTGAACAATAAAAGCTGCTACGAGCTACGTACAACATTTTGTTTCGCTGGTCCGTAAGGCGTTTTCCACAGCGCGAAGCCGCGCCGGAGAGAAGTGACGTTCCGCTAGTCCCTCTATCAGAGCGGAAAACCGGGATTGCCATCCACGCGATCTGTCGGATGGTCTTGGTCCGTATCATTTATTCGATCAGGATGCTCCCGTTAGAATCTCCGGCGCGCTGCGTGCAATGCTGGTTCCAGATTCCT
Source organism: Candidatus Acidiferrum sp. (assembly GCA_049516615.1). Taxonomy (GTDB): domain Bacteria; phylum Acidobacteriota; class Terriglobia; order Acidiferrales; family UBA7541; genus Acidiferrum. The sequence continues at coordinate 5,919 of JBEKSZ010000017.1, forward strand.
CGCAGTCGAGGCCCCGGAATTACGCGCCGCTTATTGTACGACTACGAAATCATAGTCTTCGCGAGGTCGCGGCGCGATGGCCGCCGCGGTCACATTACAAAAATTGACGGTGCCTGAACCGTCGCCCGCAACGTGGCCCGGCGCAACAGTCAGCCCGTTTTGTTCGGATGGCTTGCTCACCCCGATAAGGACGTCCCCCTTCAGCAGACCGGGCACCGTAAACGATTGGGCCGTGCAACTGTTGGCGGGCACGGCCGCGGGGGTGAGGCGCGACGTGTATCTCGCATACCTTGCCAGTACGGTCCCACCGCCGAAGGCCGATCCGCCTCGGAAATCCTGACGCCTCTGCCATTGCTGTTCGAGGTTGGTGGCCGCCAGAGCGTTGGGACCTGCCGCGTCAGGGAAGGTTTGAACGCAATCTCGGGTGCAGGAGTGCGTCAATTTTGCAAAGAATTCGGTAGTTCCACCGATCGACAACCGCTCGTTGCGAAGTGTCGAGATGTCTCCGACCCGAGCCGAATCAGGGTAACTCTGCAGATTAACGGCGAGATCATAGGCTTCGTTGTCGCTTATGGTCTGCGCAGGAATGTGTAGAAGTATCGGAGCAAACGCCTCGAGAGAATGTGCCTCGTCAAAGTGCGCAGAAAACTGCACGTATACGTCCGCTCGCGGTACGGCCACAACCTTCTCGGCGATCCATTGCCACTCCCACTCCCCGTCTCCCCGGTTGGGAGCCGTACTGCGCGTTCCTTCGAGCGAACCCCGGGGGGCATCGTCGATATCGAAAGCGAGCGCTTGCGTGTTACTTTCGGAATAGCCATTGGCCGTGGCCGAACGCACCCAGGCCCCCATGATGAACCAGTCGCCAATTCGGACGCTCCGGCGAAGGTGCCCGTTGCCGCCCGTAAACCAAAGACATTCCTGCACCTTGCCGCCGTGGTTGGAAGCGCGACCGGCGTTCCTGGTGCCGTCGGGAGCCAGAACACCTGGGAGCAAGGACGCTCCTCCCTGGTACTGGCTTGCCACCCAGACGGATGGCGACTGCAAGGCCAGGTTGGGAAAACGCACCGCCGTTGGCGGAAACGCCCGTCGCGCCGCGTCGGTCTGGCCAATCAAGTGGCCGAGAACGGTGCCCGCTTGGCCGCGGCGAAGCGGCGATATGCTGTCGTTCGAGGCCGCCAGGTTGTAGCTCTCAAACTGTCCAACAATCGTGCATGGACCCCGGACATTGACTCCCGCGTTCGGATGCCCCGCGCCGGAAATCCCCATCGCGGTGCAATTGTCAGCCAACCCGCCATCAATCTGCAACGCCGGAGCCCCATTGGGGCCGGGATCGGATACGGTTATGTCATCTGCCAGGAGCGTCGTGCCATTGACGGTCCCGCCATTTGAAAGCCAGACGGCCGGAGGAACATCGTGTACAAAATCGCCTTCCAGCGTGAGGTTGCGAACGACCAAAGAACCTGGGTTTAAACCCGGAACGTACTTGATTCCGCCGGCGTTAACGTTGGTATCGCTAATAAAAATCAGCCCGTTCCCGTTATTGCCGGATCCGTCGATCAGAATGGCTGCGCGACCATTGGCTTCGCGAGGCTGACCGTAGGAACCGTTCACTAGGGAGTTCTGAATGGTGATCCAAAAGCTTCCTCCCGTGATGTCGATACCTGGGCCAGAACGAAGGTCACCGTAGACACTGGGATCCACGTTGTCAAACACCACACTGGCGCAGGTTGCCGCTCCACGACGATTGTGATCGGAGCCTTCTCCGACCACGATGCCCCGCAGAGGTTGAATCCCAAAAGCCGAAAATGTGGCCATGTTCCGAAAAACGACTCCCGAAACGTCGGAGAGCCAGATCGAAGGATGATTGCGATCGACGCCGCTCCCGGCCAGCACTCCAGGTTTGCCGCCAAAGCGACTGTTGGCTCCAAAACTGACTCCGCCAACGCCCACGAAAATGATGGTTCTTTTCGCGCGCCGCCAACCCGGCGGCGGGTGCGCAAAATTTGGATCTTTTCTTCCCATGATCCAAATCCCGCAGCCCGGCGGATCATTTCTTGGACAGGCGCGTACTTGAGAACCCGAATAAACCCCGCCGTCGGTAAAAAACACCGTGCCTCCATCGGCTCCGAGCGAATCGTAGCAAGCCATCAGACTCTCTTTCGCGTTGTTCCAGGTGGATCCATCGGCCGTGTCGTGTCCGCCCGCGGACGCGTAACAAAGAGATCCCCGCGGAGTATTATTTGCACCGGGTCCTCCGGCCCAATTTGCCGTGCGGCTTTCAGCGGGCGTCTGCGGCTCGGGGGCCAGTCCACATGAAATTGCCGCGCCAAGCCACCGTCGACTGATCGTCTCGTTCTGGCAGCGCTGCGCACCCATGCCGTCTCGCCGAGTGCTCCTTCGTCGCGCGCCGCCAGCGCGCGCTCCCGTAAGATCCTGTTCCGGGGAGGAGACCGCGGCATTGCCCGCTCCCGACACTTTGACCGGCGGCGAGGCCAGGACTCCCAATAGTCCAAGAGCAAGCGCAGTCGCCACTTTCCCCATGATGTTTTCCCCCTTTTAAGGTATCGGAGACCATCCAAAACTTACCACGCCGACGTTATTGCCGGTGCCAGTTGCCCGCGTGGCCTCGGGCGGCGCCCGCTCGCGCCGGCATGCTCCAGGTTTAGGCTGCGCGACACGACTCGAGCACTTCTCGAGGATTCCTGCTCGGCAAGGAAATGCAGTCGCGCCGGTAACCTGACCAAACGGCGGAGCTCCGCCGCCGGACCGCGCGCAAACCGCCGCGGCCGGGGTTGCCCGCTCCGGCAACGTCAATCCGGGGTTGGTAGCGCGGTCTTGACGGTGGCCTCCGCGATTCTGACGGCTGGTCGCCGGGCGGGCTGAGCCCTGACGGTTTCCGGCCGGTCATGATCTAGGCCCGCCGCTGCAAGTTTGGGAATGCGAAAGAGGATACCGATCAATAGCCAGAGATAGGCGTTGATCACGAAGTTTTGGTAGGCTGCCATTCCGTTGTATGTGTATGGAAACAAAATCAAGAACGCGAACCAGCCGAGCACAAATGCCAGGGGAAACCACGGCGTACCCTTGAGGGAACGGATGATTCTCCATGACGCTTTGGCGATTGAGACGCTCATCAGTATCCACAAAACCAGTCCTGCCAGTCCAAACTCAATGATGAGCGTGCCGTATCCATTTTCTGTTACCGGCGCCGACGACCCGGTTTTGAAAATTCTGGCCACGTACTGGACTCCCAGCGAAGCCGTCCCAATTCCGTAGCCAATCATCCATCTGGGATGGTCAAAAACTGAAACAAAATTCTGGAGCGGGTAATCATAAACGCGGTAAGTGAGCTCACTCTGTTCGGTGCCCGGCAACAGCGTCTCGGAGTAAAACGCCGCTCTGTCGAGCAGGGCTGCCGGGTTCAGCAAGAGGAGCACCAGCAGTCCCACAGCGATGACGAACCCCGTGCGCCAAATCGTGCGCAGCACCCGGATGACCTCCCGTTCCTTCCATGGTGCTCCCCATAGAAAGGCCACACTTCCCGCGGAAAGATTGAGTATGCTCCACAGCAGTGCGCCGCGCGAAGCGCTCAGCACCGCGGCGATCGCGATAATCGCCAGGCTGGCGGCGCTGAACATCCGTCCTTTCTTTTTTTTCAGCAGAAGATAGCTCGCGAAGCCGAAGGCCAGAAGCAAGCTAAGGGTCATGTACGAAGCGAAGCGGCCGTCACTTACAAATACCGAAGTGGGGCGATACACTTGAACACCGGACAGTGGAGCGGTGCGATACAAGGTGCTCAATTCCCGAAGATCTTCTGCCGGTTTCTCGGGATTCAGAAAGGTGTGTCCCAAGATGGATTGCGCAATACCCAGGCCAGCGATCAAGTCTGCCAAAACAATATTGCACCAGAAAAATCTTCGAATATCAGCCTCGGATTCGATCAGCGCGTAGCCAACGAATACCAGCGGCATATAAAAAAAATACAGCTTCACTCCCATGACGCCGAAGATAAAATGCGACGATGCGGGATTGAAGACCTGCAGAATCCCAAGCCAAACAAAAATTAAGAGGGGAATGATGAAGGGCGGCCGAAAAAATTGCGCCCGCTTGCGAAGGTAGTCGACGAAGCACGCCAACATGGTAATCAGCGCCAACACGTCCTTGGCGAAATAAATGACCATATTGTTGCCCATGTATTTGCGGGCTAGATCTTCAAAAAGCAGCCACGCGAGGAATAAATAAAGGCCTTTGCGCCAGTCCTTCAGAATCACAAGTACAATCAGAACTCCTAGCGTTAAGCCGACTCCGTAAATGATTCCGCTATAGTCCTCCGCGAGGATATATTGCGAAACTTCATAGGCAACAAGGGCACCACCGACTAGAAAAAGAGCGCTGATAATAAGCTTTCGGCGCGCGCCCAGCGAATCATTCTGGGGGACGGGCATCAAATGTGGACACCAATGGTCAACGACATGCCCCGGGTTGCGCCTCGGAGGGCGGGCCCGTTAGCTCTTGCGGAAACGCGGGTCACCAGGCCCAAAACTCGGTCACTCTTTCTCCGATTCGCACGCGTCAAGCGTTCCCGGTTCGTAAACCGGACGTACACCCGCATTCTTCTAAGCTACCCGTCATCATAGAACATGTTACTTGAAAGCGACCAATTAAATCGCGAAGAAGCAAGCCGCTTTGGTGCACTGAATGCGGCACTCTGGTTACGGTTCTTCGACAGGCCCGGGAAGACGAATCGACTTGCTCGACCGATATCTGGCCCACCTGCGCTCGATACCCGTCTGGTCAGAAGTTAAGGCTAAGCTCGACGGCCACGACGAAGTCCCTCAAGGCGCTACCCTTCTGCTTTTCTAGGCCATGCGGTGTGCCCAGCCTTTATTCCCTCGTGCTACGGTTTGCGGTCTTCCGCTTCTAGCACCGGCCTTCGGATGGCCAGTGTTTCTGTTCCTACAAGTGTTTTGTTATCCGCCCGCTCTCGCCCACCCCATAGTTCTCGCAAACTTCCTATGGAAGGTCGCAAGCATCGGCCGGATAGCGTGACGCAAGGCGTCCGGGTCAACGGCTCGCACCTCCCGCAGTATTTGCCGCTTTACGCTGAACGGCACGTGAAAACTCAAGACCGCCGGAACCCACAAGTTCGCCCGCCGGACGCACATTTTCTCGCGAGCGAGGTCAGACGGAGTGATTTTATTCAACAGCCAATGGGACACTTGCAGGCTCTCCAGGGCGTCGAATTTCAAGCGACCGGCGTCAGTTCGAACACTGTGCTCGTGAAAGCGGAAGTAATTGAGCGCAGCGCCGAGATAAGCCACGCTTCCCGTCAGCGCCATTGCTGCCCACAGCTTCCAGTCCCCGCATAACCGCAGTGTTTCATCCGCTCCGCCGACCCGCTCATAAATGGTCCGGCGAAAGACCACCGCACTTGCGTTGGGAATCGTATTGTAGACCAGCAAAAAATCACGACACTCGTCACGTCCATCAGCGCAGTAGTCCGCCTTCCATCGCTGGGGGTCCAAGTATTCGAGATGCGAGTCGGCAAACCCATCCAACTGATTCTCGGGAGAAATCCGCCAGGAACGACAATAAGCGAAAACCTTGCTCGGGTCCTTATCGAGGACCGCCAGCAGCTTCTCGAGCAAGGTTTCGTCGGCGTAGTCGTCCGACTCCGCAATCCAGACATACTCTCCGCGCGCTAATCGAACTCCCTTGTTCCACTGCTTGAATGTGCTTCCTGAATTCACGGTGTTAAATTCAATTCTCACGCGGGCATCGGAGGCGTAAGATTGCAGCACCTCCCGGCTGCCATCCGTCGAACAGTCATCTAGCAAGATAAGCTCGAAGTCCTGGTAGCTCTGCCGCAACAGACTTTCTATGCGTGCGGGCAGAAAGCGCGCGTGATTGTAATTCGGCACAACAATGCTAACCCTTGGTGTGTGCACTGCGCGGCATCCATGAAAACTGCTGGCTTACGCCGCAAGCGCACAGCTCGATCGCGCGCGACAGCGGCACTCGCGCCAGCTCCGGATAATGGACGGAAGCTGCGCAGCAATGCGACATTCGATGCATGATTTTTCTCGTCTCCAAGCCCTGTTGCGCCTCCTCTACTTGTCGAGACTGGCATTCCAGTACAGCAAATCGCTGCACAGGCCGTGGCACCTTTTCTAACCAGCGCGGTTCACGCCAACAGGCGGCGGGCAGTGCCGCCTTCCTGGTTGCGTCCCTTTAGAGAATCCCGCCGCTGCCCGGTTCCAGCGCTCTTTCTTCGGGCCGCGAGGCTTTAAGAGAAAGCGGTCGTTCGAAACGATGAAGAAAACCGCGCCGGGTGAAGGTGCTCCGTTTTTCCGCAAGAACCGCCGAAAACACGTGGTTCGCCCCAGATCTGGCTCATCTTTGACGGTCGCGCCCGCAAAGCTTTCTCGTAATCGAGTCCCGATCGATTCGGCGTTCCTGTAAATCCTGAAATCGAAGGCCGCGTTATTCAACGCCCGGCGGCACTCCGCCATCCCTCGAGGACAAATTCCAAGGAACCACGATTCCGGCCGCTCTCCGGGGCTCATCGTTCTCCGTGCCCGACCCTGCGTAATATATAACAGTTGAGCGCATGTCGAGACGGACGCTGGGCCTGCGCGCTCGGCATTCAGAAGATTCATCGGCGATCCCTCTGAACGGATCCCTTCTGCCCACTGGCCACGTCTGCGTCCGCCGCAAAATTGCCGAGAATCAACTCCCCAAGCAGGGCTTTCGATACCGTCCATTCTCTCACGCATCGGCGGTGCATGCCCGCAGCAGCCCAAGCCGCTCCCCGCCTCCGAGGACTCCGCAGCGCAAATGCGTTCACGCATGCCCAAGCCCTGCGGCGTCCCTGAGCGCTGCGCCTGTCTAATAAGAAATTAATCCGGCCTGGCGGCTAAGGTGCACTCCCCTTCTCAGCGTGTGGCGCGCATATCTTCTTCGTGCTATGAGTCTACGTTGCAGCGGATCACGTCGCGCGGTCTCCCTGGTTATCGCGGGAGTAATTTCCGGAGCCGGGTGCGCCAATACGGGGGCCGCGAGATCGCCAGCGAATCAACCGCCTGCCAGTCCTCCAGAAGCTGTGTCCATTGCCCCGACGAACGCCTCCGTGCTACTCGGGAATCAACAGCGCATGCTTGCCAATGTCGACCGCGTTTCCGACCCAAGCGTATTCTGGAGCGTCAACGGAACTCAGGGCGGCAGTCTACAATTTGGCACCATTGACGACGCGGGTCTCTATACCGCGCCGGTACGGGTTATCTCGCCCGGCGTGGTGGCCGTCTCTGCCACCAGCGTCGCCGACACGGCGAAACCCGGAACCGCCAGCGTGCAGGTCGTCAGTGATATCAGCGTGGATGTCGTTCCGCAGACCGCAACGGTCGGACTCGGCGCTATGCAGACGTTCCATGCGACTGTCAAAAGTCAAGGACATCCCGATCCGTCCGTCGTTTGGTCTGTCACCGGTGCAGGGTGTCCGGGGGCCTGCGGTCTGATCGATCTGAACGGCAACTTCGTGGCCCCCGCGCAACTCCCCGCCGGGGGAAACCTGAACATTACGGCGCAGAGTGTCGCGGACCCATCGAAGCAGGCCTCAGCGCAGGTTACCCTTGCAGCCAATGCCTCACAAGCGTCCACTACCGTATACAACGTCAAGAGTTACGGTGGCGCAGTTTGCGACGGCATAACGGACGATACCGCGGCGATCCAAAAAACGCTGACCGACGCAGGAACTGCCATGAATTCCGCCGGCGGCTCGGGCATTGTGTATTTCCCGCCGTCCACGGGGCCCTGTGTCGTACATGTCTTGACTTGGCCCGCGCTCATTTACAAAGGTTGGCTTTACAGCCTATTCGATAACGCTCTTCAGGCCGACACCCTGATTCTCGCAAGTAGCAACGCGTACGTGGGGAGAACCAGCAATTTCCAAGGGGACTCCGGTTCCTTCGTCACCGGACCCAGTGCAACTTGGATTCAAACCAAAAGCTTCAGCGGTCCGTTTGTCGATATGAGCGGCTTAAACCAGGTGTCTATCGACGGCCTGAACATTCAAGGACGTGGCTGGGACGGAGGTCCGGCCGTCCATGTGCACGACAATGCGGGCAATGGCTCTGTTTACATCACGATTAAAAACTCCACGGTGGGAAGCGAAAATGCCTATGCCTTGGGTGCCGACGCCTCGGCGCCAAACATTACGGCTGGATTCGGTATGGTCATCGAAAACTGTTCCTTCGCGTCCGCGGTGGCGCCAACCATGCGGTTTGTGAACTACGGAATCGTGACCATTCGGGGCCAATTCATCGCCCAGGGTCTCTCCATCACCAACGCTGGAATCCCTTCAAACGGCGACTTCCTGATCGAAGACGTCCTTTCTGAGAGTCTCGCGAACAACGATTTCCTTACGCTCTTTCCCACCAACGGCCCCATTTCCGATATCACCCTGAAGCGCGTTTTTCTTGCCGATTCCGTCAATTCCTGGCTGGTCAAACAAGTCTCGCCAAACAACCAGCTGACGAACGTGAAGATTGAGATGATTCCGGCCGGGGGCACCAGCAACGGGCTGATTGACCCGTCGAGCAGCCCGCAATTGCTGTCGGTCTTTTGCGAAGGCTACGGATGTGACCAGGCCCTGACGCAGTCGCAGGGCGCCCTGTACCTTTTTTTTGGTTTCCCGCCGCGCTCCCCGGCGCTGTTTTATGGCTCACGCTACGTTCACGATCCCCTGCAGACCAGCTGGCAGTGACTCTACCCGAGCAGATTCCGCCATGGTTGCCGCAGCCGCGCGCCCGAGAACGCCTGAGGAGTGAATTTCCCTCCGGAAGCGCGCGCTGTAACAGCAACTAGCCACCGCAAAATAGGATCGTTCTCTTGTAATGTCGCACTCCCGCGCGCGTGGCTTGGCGATGCCGAGGCCAGGGCGCTGAATTATTTCTTGCGGAGTTGAGCGGTTAGCTTGGCGGCTACCTCGCGGGCTCGCGCGAGGTCGTTGGGATCGAAGGAGATAGCGGAGACGCGCTGGTGGCCGCCACCGCCGTACGCCTCGGCCATCGAGGCCAGGTTGGCGTCAGCGTGCGCCTGGTTCCAGGGGTTGGTGCCCAATGAAACCTTGGCGCGCACGGGGGAGGAACTCACGCTGACGGAGTATACGCATTCCGGGTGCAGCAGATAGGGGATGAATTTGTTGTAGCCCTCAAGGTCGAGGTCAGCGACGTCGAAAAAGACCACTCCGTCGCGGGCTTCACAACGCTGGCGGAGAATATCGATGGAATCGCGGTGCCGTTTAAGGAGCGGCCCGAGGTGCCGGGCCACGAGCGGCAGCTTGACCATTTCAGGCAGCGGACGATACGCCAGCTCCGGGATGATGCGCGCGGGCAGGCCGTTTTCCGGAGCAGCTTCTATCACCAGCGCCAATTGCGTAGCGGGTTCGACCATCTCGACGGCAGCTTCCGGACTGGGGTATTGCGCGCCATCGATAATGTCGCCCCAGTGTATGAGCTCGGCGAGCGGGGTGGTGTCAAAGCCAAATTTTTCTTTGGCCACAGTGGCAATAAATTTGGTGCAAGACTTGAAGGTGGGATCGTAGAACATTTGCGGGCCGGGGTGCTGGCGGAACTGTTCGGCGTCGGCGGGAGTCAGGAAAGCGCTTTGATGATGGTCGAACCACCAGGTGACCTTCGGGGAGTTGGAGTATTTGAAATCCACGATGGCGTTTTCGTTGCCGTCGAACAGGCCGGGCTCCCAGGGCTGCGCGGCTTTGTGGGTCATACCGGTAAAGCCAAATTCCGCCGAGGAATCGAAGCGTTCGCGATAAAAGCGGTAGAAAAGTGCAGCAGAGGCGGTGCCGTCAAAGCAGCGATCGTGAAAGCACAGGCGGACGCGGGTCATCTGGAAGCCGGAAGCCCTTTCCTCGGAGGTGCGTCAGCAAGAACCGGACTGACGAAGCTTTTTACGATGCGGTTAGGCTGCCGGAATGTCAAGTCGAAAGGATTCGTTGAAAGGATTCCTCAAGTGCATGGTCGGGCGCAGAGCGCGGCCGGCCAGCATCGCTGTGCTGCCGCCGCGACACGGAAGCTCCGGCGCGGGCGGCGCAACGATCGCAAAGCGGTGTTATTTGCCGGCAATACTTTCGGCGATTCCCGCAGCGATGGGGACTTTGAAGAGTTCGTGTTGATAGGCCTTGAACATCAGGAAAATCCACAGAATGAGCGCGAGTATCCCAATCAGTCCCACGATCGCGGCCCAAAGCCCGACGCCGAGAAGGCCGCCCGTCGACAGGACAACACCCAGGCCGATGCGCAGAATGGTGAGTCCGCCGAAGACCACGATGGACTGCGCAGCGTGGAATTTCACGAAGGGCCGCTTATCAATCAGAAGGAAAATAATTCCCGTGACCCAGCCAAGAACGTAGCACAGAAGACCGGCAACGTTTTCTGCCAAGCCGTCGCTTGAGACCGCCACGGATGCAGGAGCGGCAACCCCAGCGGTTTGACTGGCGCCGCACTTGGGACAAAACGCCGCGCCGCTGACCTCTGCGCCACACGCTTGACAAAATGCCATGGAGGAACCTCCTCTGAAACAAACAAGATGGCGCGGAGGGTAGCAAAAGCAGATCGCGCATGCAACGATTAAAGCGCCCGCCGGCGCGGCGGCAGCGTGGATCGCTGGCTATACGCTGGCGGCGCGAGTGAAGACGTCGGTGGCCCCGGCGCTCACGGTGAACTGCAGGGCGAAAAAGGGGGCCAGGGCGACTTCTTTTTGCAGGTCAAAATCGTTGGCGTAGCGCTGTTTGGGAATGCGCCGCGCGAGGATGCTCACGTCGAGGGGATCGCGCCGAAAGGGATAGGGCGTGAGAATAACGGAATTGTTGCCTTGCGGGCGAAGCTCCCAGTCGGCTTCGCGGCCTTGCTCGTCGACGGGGACGGCGTCGATGGAAGATTCGGCCAGCGGTGCCAAGCAGAAATAAAGGGAGAGGCGGTCGAGGGCCTCGAGGCGCTGCGCACTGATTTGCAGCGCTTTCTCTTCGACGAAAGATTTCATCGCCGGATCGGCACCCAGATCCACTTTGAGGCGCAGCTGCTGCAGCCGCAAGCGCTGGATGAAATCGCCGACGATCTGACTTTCGCTGGATTTTACGTATTTGGCGGAAAAGCCGGGAATGGTGGCGCGGGCACGGTCGTAGAGCCCCGCAGTGTGCACGGCCGCGAGCAACCCGGCATAACGATCTTCCTGCACGATGCGGTCGATGCCTCGCTTGTAGATTTCGATGTGCTCGGCGGTTGGAACGGACATGAACGTATAGGGCGAGAAGGTGGCAGGATCGATGTGCGGGTGGCGCTCCCAGTCACTCCAGCCGTTGTCGTGCTCGGCGGCGGCCAGGCGAAAAGAATCGAAAGGCTCGGGCCGGGTAAACAAATCGTTGCCCCATTCCCGGGCGAAAAAGCCGGACAGCATGGCGTGGTCGGTCTGCCGGATGATAATGAGTTGATGGCCGTGGTCTTGAAGGATCATGCGGCTGTCCTCGGGGGCAGCGGTTGGATATCACGATTCGTTGACGCGAAATGCGGTGGCTAAACCCGGCGGAGCTTTCGCCTTGGGGGAGTCGAGAAGGCTCCGCGGGAAGCCTATTATGCGCGGTGCTGGGAGGTTAATCCAGCAGTGTTAGCGTTCGGCACCATAGCGCAGCGGCCGGAATTTTGGGTATAGTTAAAACTGGCCCGAAACGCTAGATTGCGGGAGTGGCGGAACTGGCAGACGCACCAGCCTTAGGAGCTGGCGGCCGCAAGGCCATAGGGGTTCAAATCCCTTCTCCCGCACCACAGCCGGCGTTCCTCGACGATCGAAAATAGAACCCTCGACAAGAGCCATGCGATTCCGTTACTCATTTTGAATCGTGCAGGCCCCGGCGCGCACTGGGCTCCTGTTTAAAAAAGGTCTCCCCTCTTAAGACGGTATCCACGCCCTCGAGCAATTTGTCCGCACATCCACCTTTGGGCACAAAGCCTTGCGCACCAACCAGCTGCAGGGCGTCGATCAAGGCTTGGCCGTCGTGCATCGACAGCATCAAGATGGGAACATTGGGAAGAATCTGGCGGATTTCGCTGACCGCCGCCAAGCCATCTAGAATGGGCATGGAATGATCGAGAATAATCAGGTCGGGATGCAACTCCGCAGCCCTTTCAACCGCTTCTCGGCCGTTGGCTGCTTCCCCCACGGTTTCCACATCCTGGCGCGATTCGAGAATCGAACGCACACCTCTTCGCACGATTTCGTCCGCAATCAAGACCTGCATGGCATACCAGTCGTTTCTGCGAGGTCGCCGCGCTGGGGGACGATCCGCGGAGAAGTAGCCGCTAAGACACGCTACGTGACAGATTCGAGCCAAGGAATACAGCGAATACTGCACCGGACCTGAGTTCCGCTAGCTGGCGGGACACCCCTTCGCCAGGCAGGCCTGGCGCCCGAATCGCCGCTTCATCTCCTGCCGGACTTGGTAAGTTGTCGCCGGTGCCCCTCCCTGTCCTTGGCCCTCCCCGCGCGCGACTACCGCGGTTTCTCCACGTGCTAGAATACCTGCGCAAAGTCGCGCGAATTCCTTGCGGGGTTGTTATGCCTCAAAGTGTGCGTTCTCTCCTCGATCTCTACAATCCGGGCAACCCGCTTGAACGCGCCTGGACCATTCCCGCCCCTTGGTATTTCGATCGTGATTTTTTTGAACTGGAGCGCTCGAGTGTGTTTTCACCTTCCTGGCAGGCGGTTGGACGCGTCGACCAGGTGCGTGAACGCGGGCAGTTTTTTACCGCGGAGATTGCCGGAGAGCCGATTGTGGTGGCGCGCGGAGAAGACGGGGTGCTGCGCGCCTTTTATAACGTGTGCCGCCACCACGCGGCGGCGGTAGTGACCGAAGCGCAGGGATGCGCAAAGCAGTTCCGATGCCCGTACCATGGCTGGACCTACGGCAACGACGGGGCGCTGAAAGGTATGGTGGAGTTCGAGGGCGTCTGCGATTTCGACCGCGCGAGGAACGGGCTGGTGCCGGTGCGCATGGAAACCTGGGAGAATTTTGTTTTTGTGAATCTGGACGGACAGGCTCGCCCTTTGCCGGAATTCTTGGGTGCGGTGCCGGACATTGTGGCGCCGCTCGAGATAACCAGAAAACTTCATTATTTCGAGCGGCGCGTGTATACGTTGAACTGCAACTGGAAAGTGTACGTCGACAACTATCTCGACGGCGGCTATCACGTCCCGCATGCCCACAAAGGGCTGAGCAGCGTGATTGAGTACACGAAATATACCATCGAGAATTTTTCGACGGCGTGTTTGCAATCCAGCCCGCTCTCGTCGGACCCCGATTCTGAGGCCGGCGTGGCCGCCACCCGGCAGGGACGGGCCTTCTACCTGTGGATCTATCCGAATTTTATGCTCAACGCCTACGAAGGGGTGATGGATACGAATTTAGTTCTGCCGCTCGGCGTCGACAGGTGCGCCGTGGTCTTCGACTATTACTTCGCGGACGTGAGCGCCGCGGCTGCGGTGCGCAACCGCGAGAGCATCGCGGTGAGTGAAATCGTGCAGAATGAGGATGAGGCGATTTGCGATTCCGTGCAGCGCGGGCTAGGCTCGAGCGCCTATGTCGCCGGTCGATTGTCCGTTCGTCGCGAAGCCGGCGAGCACTTGTTTCATCGTCTCCTGCACGCCGATCTGAGCAGGGCTATGGATCGCGCCCTGGCCGCAGACTGATAGGGCATGTTTTCCTTGGCACTGGCAGTTTTGCCTGTGCGCCGCGTGACATAATGCTCGCGCCTAAACCCCTCCCAGGCTATAAGCGCTCGGCCACAATTGACGGTGCCCGACGCGTCAAATATACTAGAGCTTCGCTCAAGCAAGCTGAGTTCTCGCCTGGTTGGCAGCTACACAAGGCATCCCAACTAAACCACTACTTCGGGTGATGGCGCGCGCTGGGGACCCGCGAAGAGTTTTGTTTTGAGGAAATCACCGTCTGACGAGGAAAGAGAGCTTATGTCGCAAGCAGCTGAAGCAACATGCCGGCGGGAACTGGAACTCGAGATACCGGCCGAAGATGTCAGCAAGGCGATGGATAAGGTCGCGAAAGAATTCGCCCGGCTGGCCAACGTGCCGGGTTTTCGCAAGGGCAAAGCGCCCCTGACGCTGATTCGCAAGCGTTTCGCGGACGATATCAAAGGCGAAGTGCTGCAATCTCTGGTGCCCGAAAAGCTCGAGAAAGCCGTGAACGAGCAGCGGCTGCAGCCGGTTTCACAGCCGTCAGTTGAGAAGCTGGATTTTAACGAGGGGCAGCCGCTGAAGTTTACGGCGGTATTTGAGGTTTTGCCCGAATTCGAGTTGGGTGACTACAAGAACTTGACCCTCGAACTGCCGGCGATGGAAGTCAGCGATGCCGACGTCGATCGCGCTCTTGAAGAGGCTCGCGAACGGGCATCTACGTTTACTCCGGTTGAAGGCCGCGCGGTGGCCGATGGCGACTACGCCCAATTGAAGCTCGTAGGCACACCCGGCGACGGCAGCGAAGCGCTGCAAACCGAAAGCGTGCTGTGTCACATCGGCGCAGAAGAAACCATGGCCCCTTTTAACGAAAATTTGCGAGGCGCCAGCGCCGGCGAGCACAAAACCTTTGACGTCGATTATCCGGCCGACTATCCCGATCCCAAACTCGCGGGCAAGACCTATCACTACGAAGTGGACGTTCTGGGTGTAAAAAGCAAGACCTTGCCGGAGCTGAACGACGAATTTGCCAAGGATGTCAGCGACGCCACCACCCTCGATGAGCTGAGAACCAAGATTCGCGAAAACCAGCAGCACCAACTCGAGCATCAGGTGAAAGACATGAAGCGCGAGAAGGTGCTGGGCGAGCTCGTCAAGCTGCATGAGTTCCCCGTACCGCAGGCACTCGTCGAGCATCAAAAAGATGTGCGCTTGCAGCGCATGGTGCGGCAACTGGCGCAGCAAGGTGTGGATCCGCGAGCCGTAAACATCGATTGGGTGTCCCTGCGCAACCGCCAGGAAGAGCGCTCCCGGGATGACGTGAAGGCCGAATTGATCGTCGACCGCATCGCCAGCGCTGAGGGTATCGAAACCACCGACGAAGAAGTGCAAGCCGAGCTGGAGCACATGGCCAGCCATAGTGGCGAATCCGCGGAAGCCATTCGCGCAAGTTTGACAAAGGAAGGAACGCTCGATAGGATGAAATCGAAGCTGCGCAGCGACAAAACGCTGGACTGGCTGGCACAAAACTCCCAGATCAAGATCGTCGCGAAAGCGGAACCGGAAGCAAACGCCAGCGCCGCCGGAGCAGCTACACAGCCTTAATCCCTTGAAAAAGCGACCAATGAAAAATTTCGACGAGCAGTATTACCACGCCACAGATTTTCCGACCGACCGCGGCCGGGCGTCCGGACAGGCGAACATGTCGCCGCAGGGCACCACCCTGATTCCCATGGTCGTCGAGCAGACCAGCCGGGGCGAGCGCGCCTACGACATTTATTCTCGCCTGCTGAAGGAACACATTATTTTCATCGGCACGCCGATTGACGATCACGTCGCGAATCTGGCCACGGCCCAGATGCTTTTTCTGCAGGCCGAGGACCCCGAGCGCGACATCCAGCTGTACATCAATTCCCCGGGCGGCTCCATCACCGCGGGTTTTGCGATTTACGACACCATGCAGTTTGTGAAGCCCGACGTGGTCACCACCTGCGTGGGCCAGGCGGCATCGATTGCCGCAGTCTTGCTTGCCGGCGGCGCGGCCAAGAAGCGCTTTGCCCTGCCGAACGCCCGCATCCTCATTCACCAGCCGTGGATGTCCGGACTCGGCGGTCAAGCCACCGACATCGACCTGCACGCCAAGGAAATCTTGCGCATGCGCACCACGATTAACGCTCTGCTCGCGCAGCATACCGGACAGTCCACGGAACGCATCGAAAAGGACGTGGAACGCGACTACATCATGAACCCCGCGCAGGCCAAAGAGTACGGCATGATCGACGAGATCATTTTCAAGCACCGTTGATTGGGTTGGCGTTCGGGTTCTCCTAACGCATGGTCGCGAGGGCAGCGCCTGAGCGGCTTTTTCCCAAGTCCGTTGTGCGCCGCAGGGCCCGAACAACGTTTCCCCCGGGGGAGTCCCGGTTCGTGAATCGCACGTAGCAGAAAAGTAGCAACGCCAGAGTTTGTATTTCTTTCCGAAGGGATTTCGGCCTAGAATGTGGCTAGTACCTTCGCCCCAATCCCAGCGGAGACGAGGCCTTCACACCAGTGAAAAAACCCTACCCAGATGAGCCCTTACGCTGCTCCTTCTGCCACAAGACCCAGGAGCAGGTGGAAAAGCTGATCAGTTCGCCTTCGGACTATCCGCGCGCGTACATCTGCAACGAGTGCGTGGGCGTGTGCCAGACGATTCTGGAAGACGAGAAGCGCGAACAGGCGGCGGCTCCGGCGCGCAGACTTCCCCGCCCTCCCGAGATCAAGCAATTCCTGGATGGCTATGTCATCGGGCAGGACCGCACCAAGAAGAAATTGGCCGTCGCGGTTTATAACCACTACAAGCGCATCTTCCTCAACAAGCAGCCCGGCGAAGTGGAATTGAGCAAGTCCAACATTTTGCTTATCGGTCCGACGGGCACGGGTAAGACACTCCTGGCGCAGACTTTGTCGCGCATGCTGGATGTCCCGTTTGCCATCGTAGACGCTACCACGCTGACCGAAGCCGGCTACGTCGGCGAAGACGTCGAAAATATCATTCTCAAGCTGCTGCAGGCCGCCGATGGCGACGTGCAGAAAGCCCAGACCGGTATCATCTATATCGACGAGATCGACAAGATCGCCAAGAAGGACGAAAACCCCTCCATCACCCGCGATGTCAGCGGCGAAGGCGTGCAGCAGGCGCTGCTGAAGATTTTGGAAGGTACCGTCGCCAACGTTCCTCCGCAGGGCGGCCGCAAGCACCCGCACCAGGAATTCACGCCCGTGGATACCACCAACATTCTCTTTATCTGCGGCGGAGCCTTTGTCGGCCTCGAGAAAATTATCGAAAAGCGAGCTGGCCGCCGCGCTCTCGGCTTCCACACCGATGGCAAGATACCCACCTCTGCGCAGCGCCGCAACACGGAACTGCTCGAACAGGTGCAGCCCGGCGACCTGATCCGCTACGGCCTGATTCCCGAGTTCGTCGGCCGCCTGCCCGTCGCGGGAGTCATGAACGATCTCGACAAGGGCGCGCTGGTGAAGATTCTCACTGAGCCCAAGAACGCCCTGCTCAAGCAATACCAGCGCCTGTTTGAATTTGAAAACGTCAAACTCCGCTTCACCGATGACGCTCTTGAGACCGTCGCGGAGTTGGCTCTTCAGCGCAAAGTCGGTGCGCGCGGCTTGCGCATGATTCTCGAAGACCTCATGCTGGAACTGATGTACCACCTGCCGATGCAGCGCAAGGTGCGCGACTTCATTGTGACCGCCGAAATGGTTCGGACGCGCGAAATCAATTGGAGTTTGCTCGAAAAGGCCGGATAGTCCCGGCCGGCTCGCAGGCGTTGGCGCGGCGCTCGTTTTCCTCGTCGCCAAGGAATTTCAGGGGCCCTAATGTTCACTCGCGAAAAACAGGAATTGAAACGCGTACCCATGATGCCGGTGCGCGACATGGTTATTTTCCCGCAGCAGATGACCCCGTTCATCGTGGGCCGCGAAGCCAGTGTGCGCGCGCTCGAGGAAGCCCTGGCCGGCGATAAGAAGATCTTCCTGTCCACCCAGCATGACGCCTCCATCGACGATCCCAAACCTGAGGAAATCTACGCCGTGGGCACGCTGGCAAACATCGTGCAGAGCGTAAAGCTGCCGGACGGCAACATCAAGGTCCTGGTTGAAGGCGTCGAGCGCGCTCGCGCAGTTTCCGTGGCTTCTGAAGAGGGCTTTTTCCGCGCCACAGTCCGCTTACTCGGCGCCAAAGTAGAACCTTCCCCGCAAGTTGATCAAGCCGTGGCCAAAATCACCGGCCTCTACGAACAGTTCATCAAGCTCTCGCAAAGCCTGAATTACGACACCATGATCGCGGCCGCGCGCGTCGACGATCCCGCTCGCTTGTCGGACACCATCGCCGCAAATCTGCAGCTCCCCGTTGACGAGAAACAGGATTTGCTCGAAACCACCGACCCCGTCGAGCGCCTCAACCGCATCGGTGACATCCTCGAAATCGAACTGGAAAAACTGAACGTCGACCGCAACATCAACACTCGCGTCAAGCGCCAGATGGAACGTGCCCAGAAAGAGTACTACCTCAACGAAAAACTCAAAGCCATCCAGAAAGAACTCGGCCGCGGTGAAAAAAGCGAAATCGACGAGCTAAAGAAAAAGATCGACGCTGCAGGCATGTCCAAGGAAGTCCACGAGAAGGCCATTCAGGAACTGAAGCGCCTCGAACTGATGCCGCCGATGTCCGCGGAATCCACGGTAAGCCGCAATTATCTCGATTGGCTGCTGGCCGTGCCCTGGAAGAAAAAGTCCAAGGAAATTCGCGACATCCTGGCCGCGGAAAAGATTCTCAACGAAGAGCATTACGGTCTCGACAAGGTCAAAGAGCGCATTCTGGAATTTCTGGCCGTCCGGCAACTGGTGAAAAATCCCAAAGGCTCCATTCTTTGCTTTGTCGGCCCTCCGGGTGTCGGCAAGACTTCTCTGGCCATGTCCATCGGCCACGCCACGGGCCGCAAATTCGTCCGCGTGTCCCTCGGCGGAGTGCGCGATGAAGCCGAAATTCGCGGCCACCGCCGCACCTATATCGGCGCTCTGCCCGGCCAAATCATCCAAATGATGAAAAAGGCTGGCGCAGTCAACCCCATTTTCGTTCTGGACGAAGTCGACAAAATGTCCACGGACTTCCGCGGCGATCCATCCGCCGCCTTAATGGAGGTTCTTGACCCGGAATTAAACCACGCCTTCACCGACCACTACCTGGACGTCGAATACGATCTTTCCAAGGTGATGTTCGTCTGCACCGCCAACGTCTTGCACACCATTCCCCAGCCCCTGCAGGACCGCATGGAGATCCTGCGCATCCCCGGCTATACCGAACAGGAAAAACTCGAGATCGCCAAGCGCTTCCTGGTGAAACGCGCCCGCGAAGCCACCGGTCTCACGGAAAAGAATCTCCAGTTCACCGACGAAGGCCTGCTGCACATGATCCGGCACTACACTCACGAAGCGGGTGTGCGCAGCCTCGAACGCGAAATCCAAAATATCGGCCGCAAGATGGCCCGCAAAGTGGTCACCAAGGGCGTCGAATCCACCGCGCAAATCGTGCCCGCCAACGTCAACGACTTCCTCGGCGTCCTGAAATACCGCGAGTTCTGGCTCGAAAAGCAAAACGAAATCGGCTTGACGACCGGTCTGGCCTGGACCGAAGTCGGCGGCACGGTGCTGGCCACCGAAGCCACGATCATGGAAGGCAAAGGCCGCTTGACGCTCACGGGAAAGCTCGGCGACGTCATGCAGGAATCCGCGCAAGCCGCCATGAGCTACGTGCGCTCGCGCTCCGCCCTGCTCGGCCTGGCCAAGGACTTCTATCGCAACATCGACATCCACGTGCATGTCCCGGAAGGTGCCATTCCGAAGGACGGGCCTTCGGCAGGCATCACCATCTGCACCTCGCTGGTGAGCGCTCTGACCCGCAACCCGGTGCGCCGGGATGTCACCATGACCGGCGAAATCACCCTGCGCGGCAAAGTTTTGCCCATCGGCGGGATGAAAGAAAAACTTCTCGCCGCCCACCGAATGGGCTTGCGTATTGCAGTACTTCCGAAGGACAATGAGAAGGACCTCGCGGACATCCCGCAGGAAATCCTCTCGGCTCTTACGCTGCATTTCGTCGAGACCATGGATGAAGTTCTGCAAATAGCCCTGGAGCGCCCCATCGTACCGCTAGAACAGTTACCCGTCGTCGTGCCCGTGGTGGCCGACGCGCCCGGGGCCGATGCGTTTCTGGCCGGGGCCGAGAAAGACACGAGTTTAACCAACTAAGCAGCGTTGTTCGGGCCCGGTCCGCCCCGCGGGCTGTCGCCGGTCTGTCGTGGCTCCGCTTCGCCGCCAAAGTTGTTGTAAGTCTGGTTTGCCCATTGCGGCTGGACCTCGCCGCCGGCAGGTAAATGCTTCCGCACAACGGTCAGCATTTTAAAATTTGCCGTGCGAACGATTCTGGTTGTGGTGCGACACCCCGTTAGAAAAATTCCCGAAGATCAGGGCCATACTCAAAATATTTTCACCATTAAGGACATATGAAAGAAACAGTTGAAGGCAACAATCAAATCAGTATCAGCTTGGCCGAGCTAAAGGAAAAGAACATCACCGATCTGGCCAAGATCGCCAAGGAACTCAATATCCCCGGCGCCAGCGGTATGCGCAAGCAAGAGCTGATTTTCCAGATCCTCCGCGCGCAAACCGAAAAGAACGGCCTGATCTTCTCTGAAGGCGTTCTCGAGTGCTTGCCGGATGGCTTCGGCTTCCTCCGTGCCCCCGAGTACAACTACCTTCCCGGCCCCGACGACATCTACGTCTCCCCGTCGCAAATCCGCAAGTTCGATCTACGCACCGGCGACACGGTCTCCGGCCAGGTTCGCCCGCCCAAGGACGGCGAGCGCTATTTCGCTTTAATCAAGGTCGAAGCTGTCAACTTCGAGGATCCCGAGGTGGCCCGCAGCAAAATATTCTTTGACAACCTCACGCCGCTCTATCCCCAGGGCCGCCTCAAGATGGAAACCACCAAGGAAAATATGACCGGCCGCGTGCTCGACCTGCTCTGCCCCGTCGGCAAAGGTCAGCGAGGTCTGATCGTCGCCCCGCCGCGCACCGGGAAAACCATGATGCTGCAGTCCATCGCCAACTCCATCACCGTCAATCATCCGGAAGTCGCCCTCATCGTCTTGCTCATCGACGAGCGCCCGGAAGAAGTTACCGACATGCAGCGAACCGTCAAAGGCGAAGTCATCAGCTCCACCTTCGACGAAGCTCCCCAGCGCCACATTCAAGTAGCCGAAATGGTTTTGGAAAAAGCCAAGCGCCTCGTCGAACACAAGCGCGACGTGGTCGTGCTGCTCGACAGCGTCACCCGCCTGGCTCGCGCCTACAACGCCGTCACTCCCCCCTCGGGCAAAGTCCTCTCGGGCGGTATCGACGCGAACGCCTTGCAGCGCCCGCGCCGCTTTTTCGCCGCCGCCCGCCACGTGGAAGAGGGCGGCTCGCTCACCATCATCGCCACCGCGCTCATCGACACCGGCAGCCGCATGGACGACGTAATCTTCGAGGAGTTCAAGGGCACCGGCAACATGGAAATCAACCTGGACCGCCGCCTGTCAGACAAGCGCGTGTTCCCAGCGATTGATATTCAACGCAGCGGCACCCGTAAGGATGAATTGCTGTTGCCCCCAGAAGAGCTCAGCCGTGTCTGGGTCCTGCGCAAAGTCCTCAGCCCGCTCTCGACGGTGGAAGCCATGGAACTCCTGATCAGCCGCCTGACCAAAACCAAGTCTAACGCCGACTTCCTCGGCTCCATGTCCGCCCCGACCTAGCTCTCCCCCGGGGGGTTCGCCCTTATCGCGCTGTCCCGCCTGGCGGCACTGCGCTTCTTTTCCCGAGTGCCACGACGGGTCCTGGTCGTGCACTTTTCTGCAATCGTCAGAAGCGCGTCAATTGATTTTGCTCCTGTCGCGCTATAATTTGAAGTTGCACCGATGGCCCGCGCGCATCCCAGGCGGGCCGGTTTTCCCTCTCCGCAAGCTTTCCTCTCAGAAGCTGCGTTCTCTTCAGTGGCAGTCAACGGCCATCAAGCCGCAGGGAGGATTTCGCTTGCACGAACGCTACATCGCCCGTCAACCCATCTTCGACGCCCGCATGAAACTGTACGGTTACGAACTGCTCTTTCGCGACGGTCCGCAGAATGCCTTTTCGCCCGTCAAGGAGGCCAGCAGCTCGGTCATCGTCGATTCCACCATGCTCTTCGACCTGCAAGCCCTCACTGGCAGCGGCAAAGCCTTCATCAACCTCGATCGCGGTGCGCTTTTAAACGGCGCGGCGCTGCTGCTGCCGCCGGAGCGCACGGTCCTGGAAATTCTCGAAAGCGTTGAGCCCACCCCGGAAGTGGTAAACGCCTGCGGAGAGCTTTGCCACAAGGGCTATCACCTCGCCCTCGATAATTTTACCGATCACCCCAAGTCGGCGCCGCTCGTCGTCTTGGCCAAATTCCTCAAAGTCGATTTCGGTGTCTGCCATGCCGAAGAGCGGGAAGCCATCGCTCACCGTTATGGAGGCACCAACCTGCATTTACTCGCGGAAAAAGTCGAGACCCATGCCAGCAAGCGCGACGCGGATCGCCTGGGCTACACCTTCTTCCAGGGCTACTTTTTCTGCAAGCCCAATATGGTGGAAGCCCGCCAAGTACCTCCCAACAAAATCATCTATCTGCGCTTGCTCGAAGCCGCCTCCGCCGCGGAGATCTCTCACAAGGAAATCGAAGCCATCATCAAGCAGGATCCCTCGCTGGTGTACAGGCTGTTGCGCTATCTGAACTCCCCGCTCATGGGCTTTCGCAGCGAAATCCACAGCATCCATCACGCCATTAACCTGCTTGGCGACCAGGAGTTCCGCCGCTGGGCCACCATCCTGGCCGTTGTCGCCATGGCCGGCGGCAAGCCCCCGGAACTGATCCGCACCGCACTTACGCGCGCGTATTTCTGTGAAGAGATCTCCGGCCGGCTCGGCATGCCTGCGGACAGCTCCGATCTGTTTCTGATGGGACTCCTGTCAGTCACGGACGCCTTGCTCGATCTCCCCATCGAGCAGATCCTAGCCGGTTTGCCCGTCTCAGAGGACGTCACTCTCGCTCTTTCCCGCAAAGCCAGCCGCTTCACCGACATTTACGACACCGTGCTCTCTTACGAGCAGGGCGATTGGTCAAAAATCGCGACGGCCCTCGGTTCGCGCATCGACGTTGAAGAACACGTGCCCGCCTGTTACATCGAATCCGCCAGACGCGCCGACGCCGTCGTGGTCTAGGAGCGCCGAACGATAGGCCTTTTACAAGGAACAGGAAACGCGGGGGATGCACGTCCCGTCAGCCAGCCCCCCCGGAAGAGAAGGGCGCCGCTCACTGCGGCACTCGGGCAGCGTTGGCGCCAGGCGGCGCGGCCTCTGCGGCGGCCAGCCACCGCCGCACGTGCTCGTCCAAGATCCCCAGCGGCACCGCGCCATTCAGGAGCACGGCGTCGTGAAATGTCCGCACGTTGAACTGCTCGCCCAGCTTTTTCTCGGCGGCGGTGCGCAGCTCTTGGATCTTGAGCTGCCCGAGTTTGTAGGCCAGCGCTTGTCCCGGCCACACAATGTAGCGGTCCACTTCGACGGTAATGTCCTGATCGGTTTTCCCGGTGTTGTCCTTGAAAAATTGGATGGCCTGTTCCCGGCTCCAGCCCATCGCGTGCATGCCGGTGTCCACCACCAGGCGTACGGCGCGCCACATCTCGTAACTCAATTGTCCGAACTTCGAGTAAGGATCCTTATACAGGCCCAGTTCTTCACCGAGACTTTCGGCATAGAGCGCCCAGCCCTCCACGAACGCCGAGTAGCCCACGTTCCTGCGGAACTCGGGCAGATCATCCAGCTCCTGGGCCAGCGAAATCTGCAGGTGGTGCCCGGGAACGGATTCATGCAGCGAGAGCGCTTCCATCTCCCACTTGGGCCGGGAATGCAGTTTATAGGTATTCACGAAAAAATAGCCCGGACGCCCGGCAGCAGGCGCACCCGGCTGGTAGTAAGCCGTCGTCTGTGACGGAGCCTTGAAATCCGGGATGGGCGTAACGCCATAGGTCAGCCGCGGCAGCTTGCCAAATTCGCGCGTGAGCTCCGGGTCGATACGCTTGTCGATCACGCGGTAACCGTTCACCAGATCGTCCGCGTTGTCGTAGTAGAATCGCGGATCAGTGCGCAGGAATTCCGTGAATTCGGCAAAGGTCCCGCGGAATTGCGCCGAGGCCATCACCTTGTCCATCTCGGCGCGGATGCGTTTCACTTCCGAGATCCCCACCTCGTGAATCTGTTGCGGCGTTAGATCCGTCGTAGTCTGCCAGCGCACGTGATAGGCGTAGGCAGCCGCGCCGTTCGGTAGCGCCGTGGCCGCAATGCTATCGCGGCACGCCGGAATATAGCTTTGCACGACGTAGTCGTGCAGGGCCGCAAACGCCGGCGCCACCGCTGAGGTGTAGATCTCCTTGGCGCGATCGCTCAACCTTGTTCGCTCGGCTTGGGGAATTGCCGGGGGAAATTCCGTGAAGGGCTCTAGCAGCGCGCTCTGCAGTGGATTGCCGGGAATCAGGTCGGCAATCTGCTTCGGCAGGTCGCGCAGCATCAGCTTGGGAGGGGTGTAGCCACGCTGCAATCCCTCCTCGAGCAGCGCTTGTTCCTGCCGCACGTGCGCTGGCAGCGCGGCCAGTCGGGCGAGAATATCCTCGTAATCACCCACGTTGCGACTGGGCATGGTCGAAATCGTTTCCGCAGCGCCCTGCTGCACGCCACCCATCTGGTTGATGGGCATCCACAGGTTTTGCGGCACGACGTTGCGAAATGGCTGAGGATCGTCGCCGTAGCGCAGACCTTCTTCGGCGGTGCTCAGCAACTCAAGATACAAATCGTAATTCAACTGCTCGGATGAGGGCAGCGACTCGCGGGGGATTTTCTTCAGCGTCGCTAGGCTCTCATGGAGGTGCTGCTTGCGCGCCGCGATGCCCGCGGGGGAATCGTCGGTCCAGCGCCGGTTCTGCCCCGGGAAACCCACGCCGGTCGCTAGTTCCGGATATTCCCTCATCCAGCGCTTCCAGTCGGCATCGAGGTACTCGCGGAAGCGCTGCCGCGCCGCTAGCCCTTCGCTCTTCTGCGCCAGCGCCAGACCAGGCGCGACACACAATGCCCAGCCGGCAACCAGAACCATCATCGTAACGCGCGTCATGGCCTCCCCCGGACTTTCGATAGTTCTGCGTCGCGCTGGCGCACCAGCAGTACCACCAGCCGCGCAGTTTCTTCGATGTTCATGGCGCTGTTGTCCACCAGCACCGCATCCCGCGCGCGGAGCAGCGGCGAGACGGTACGCTCGCGGTCACGGCGGTCGCGCTCGCGCACTTCCACCATCACTTCGTTGAGCGAAATTTGCTCGCATTTTTCCTGATGCTCTTTCCAGCGCCGTGCGGCGCGCACTTCCGGAGCGGCTTCAAGAAATATCTTCAGTTCGGCGTTGGGAAAGACGACCGTGCCGATGTCGCGACCTTCCATCACCACGCCGCCGCCCGCTCCCGCGCGCTGTTGCTCGGCCACCAGCACTTCTCGTACTTCGCCAATGGTCGCCAGACGGGACGCCGCCTGCGCCACTTCGGCGGTGCGAATCGCCTGGGTCACTTCAAGCCCGTCGAGCAACACCCGGTTCTTCGCGCCGGTACGCTCCTGCTCGCTGCTCGGCGGCTGCAACTCGATGTGGGTTTGTTTTGCGAGAGCCGCGAGCTGGCTTTCATTGTCAAGCGGTATGTCTTGATGCACGGCCTTGAGCGCCAGAGCGCGATACATGGCACCGCTGTCGAGATACAAATAACCCAGCATCTGCGCCACCAGGCGCGCGACGCTGCTCTTGCCCGATCCGGCTGGTCCGTCGATGGCAATGGTCAGTTTCGGCATGCGCGGTCTGGTTTTCTCAAGCGATTTGCGCGATGCGGCCAATCCTTTGTAGGGGTGCAGCAGGCTGCGCCGCAGCGGGCCCGGACATAACCAGGGGAATGGTAGCAAACGCGACAAACTTCAAAAACCCATGATGTTGTAGCCGCAATCGACGTAAATGGTTTCCCCGGTGATGCCCGAAGCCGCATCGGAAAGCAGGAATACCGCGGTGCCTCCCACTTCTGCGGGATCGACGTTACGCTTCATGGGGGCGCGTTCTGCGTGGGCCTTCAACATCTCGCCGAGCCCGGAGATGCCGCGCGCCGCCAGTGTTTTGATGGGACCGGCGGAAATGGCGTTGACGCGAATATTCTTTACCCCGAGGTCGCTCGCCAGATAACGCACGCTGGCCTCGAGGGCGGCTTTGGCCACACCCATGACGTTGTATTTGGGCACCACTTTTTCCGCGCCGAAGTAGCTCATGGTCACAATACCGCCGCCGGCGGTCATGAGTGGCGTTGCCGCCCGCGCCACGGCCACCAGCGAGTAGACGCTCACGTCATGCGCGATGCGAAAGCCTTCGCGCGTGGTGTTGACGAATTCACCCTTCAATTCTTCCGCGGGTGCAAACGCCACGCTGTGCACGAGGCCGTGCAGGATACCGTACTTAGCGCGCAATTCGTCGAATAACCTGGCAATTTGTTGGTCATCGGAGAGATCGCACATGAACCCTGCGGCACCGGGCAGGTCGGCGATGAGGTCGCGGGCTTCCTGTTCGAGCCGCTCGTTCTGGTAAACAATCGCCAGGCGGTAGCCGGCCTCCTGCAATTTCAACGCGATGGCCCAGGCGATGCTGCGCTTGTTGGCCAGGCCGAAGATCACCGCGGTTCTTTGTGTTTCCGTCATTCCAGTGCTCTCCAAGAATTGCCGGACTAAAGTCCAGTGCCTCGCAAATCCGCCAACAGAGGCGGGTCAGATGCGCTGAAACGCTTTCTCGATTTCTTTCACGGAGTATCTTAGAACGACCGGGCGACCGTGCGGGCAGCTCATCGGACAGTCGGTTTTCGCCAGAGCAGCGAGTAGCCATTCCATCTTGGTTTGATCGAGCGGCATATTCACCTTGATGGCCGCATGGCAGGCAGTGGATGCGGCGATTTTGGCCTGCAATGTGGCAATGGAAATCGCGGCGTTTTCACGGTCGAGGCCGTCGAGAATTTCCGTGAGCAGCTGTTCCGCATCGGAAGCGACGATGCCCGCGGGAATGGCCTGAATGGCGAAACTCTTCGGGCCCATGGGTTCAACCTCAAAACCGTTGGCGGCAAGTTCTTCGGCGATTTTCTCGTAAATAACGATTTGCCGCGGCGAGAGATCGATGACCATTGGCATGAGCATGCGCTGCGATTCTACTTTGCCGGCGCGCCGCGCGTCGAGGTGCTGCTCAAAGAGCACGCGTTCGTGGGCCACGTGCTGATCTACGATCCACAATCCCGCGCCATTCACCGCGACGATGAAACTCGCACTCACCTGGCCGAGCGGTTTTAGATCCGCGATCTGCTCGGGTCGCGGTAGCGAAGCGGAGCGATCACCATTGCTGCCCGCGAAATTGCCCGCCCAGTGTGGCGGCAGAGGGCTGGCCGGAAAGCCGGCCGCGCCAGACGATACCGCGTCGAGCGCTTGCGTATCGAATCCGGGCATGGCAGCGGGCCCCTCAGCGGGCGATTTTCCCGGCGCAAAAGCGAAACGCTGTTCGGCCGGGCGCTGGGGAGTGTGGCTAAGATCGAAGCCGCTCTCCGGCCCCGCGCCCGAAACAAGCTCAACTTCAGCCAGCGGGCTGACTACCAGCGGCAGCGCACCATCGCCGGGCGCATGGGCAAAAAACGGTTGCGTCGTCGAGGAAGCTGGCGGCGCGGAAAGCGCCGCGTAGTTCGCGCCGCCCGGTTGCAGAGCGCCCCCAGCGGCAGCGGCGAAACTCGGAACCGATCGCGAAGCCATCAGCGTTTCCCGAATGGTGTCGCGGGTAAAATCGTGTACAAACTGGGAGTGGCGAAAGCGCACCTCGATTTTAGCGGGGTGCACGTTGACGTCGACTTCCTCGTACGGCATTTCAAGGAACAGCAGCGTCGCGGGAAAAACGTTGCCCGGCAAAATATTGCGGTAGGCTTCGTGAATGGCGTGCAAAATCAGGCGGTCGCGCACCAGACGGCGGTTGACGAAAACATAGATGCCGTTGCGATTGGGCCGCTGCACTTCGGGGCGCGAAGTAAAACCCGACACTGTGAGCAGGGCGTTTTCTCCGCCCGCTGCGAGTTCCGGTTCGCGGATCGCGGAACGGAATGCCGAGGACAGCGGAGGCATTTCCACCAACTCTTCGAGCGCCTGCCTCCCGAAGAGCTGATACACACGACCCGACATTTTTTCCGCCGGCGCGCAATCGATGATACTTTGCGTGGGACTGCTGAGTTGAAACTGCTTGTCCGGATTGGCCAGCGCGTAGTGCGTGACCAGCGAAGCGATGTGCCCTAGCTCCGTGGTGTCGGATTTCAGGAATTTCCGGCGAGCCGGTACGCAATAAAACAGATCGCCGACGCTGATGGTGGTCCCCGCGGGGAGGCCAGCGGCTTTTACATTGATCAGCTTACCGCCCGCGAACTCCACGCGCGTACCTTCCGGCTCGGCTTGGTCGCGCGTTTCAAGCGTCAGACGGGAAACAGCGGCGATGGTCGGCATGGCTTCGCCGCGAAACCCCAATGTGGCAATCGACATGAGGTCATCGGCGGTACGCAATTTGCTCGTGGCGTGCCGTTCAAAAGCCAGCAGAGCGTCGTCGTGGGTCATGCCATGACCATCGTCGATGACGCGGATCATACGCTTGCCGCCGGCTTCGACTTCCACGCGAATGCTTTTTGCGCCGGCATCCAGCGCGTTCTCGAGCAACTCTTTCACCACGGAAGCCGGGCGTTCGACAACTTCGCCTGCGGCGATTTTATTCGCCACCGCCTCCGGCAATATGCGTATGCGACTCATTTCTTTTTGAGAGCGATGCCAAGTTGATCGAGCTGCGTTTCGTCGACTTCGCTGGGCGACTCGGCCATCAAATCCTGGGCCTTGGTGGTTTTGGCGAAGGCGATGACCTCGCGGATGGAGGTCTCACCGGCGAGGAGCATGACCACGCGATCAAGGCCTAGAGCGATGCCCCCGTGCGGGGGCGTGCCGTAGGTCAGGGCATCGACGAAGAAGCCGAAGCGGCGGCGGATTTGTTCTTCGCTTAGGCCCAGGGATTTGAAGAGGCGCTCCTGAATGTCCTGGCGGTGGATTCGGATGCTGCCCGAGCCCAGTTCGACGCCGTTCAGCACCAGATCGTAGCCCTTGGAGCGCACTTCCCACGGCGCGCTTTCGAGTTTTTCCAAATCCTCGTCGACGATCCCGGTGAAGGGGTGCTGCGCGCTGACCCAAGCTTTGTCGTTCTCGCTCCATTCAAACAGCGGGAAGCCGGTAAGCCAGAGAAATTTCCATTTGCTCTTGTCGATGACGCCGAGAGCTTCGCCGAGCTGCAAGCGCAGTTGCCCGGCGAGCAGTGCGGCGGCTTCCGTGCCCTTGATCTCCTCTTTGGCGGAAACCGCGACAACCAGGTCGCCGGTTTTGGCGCCGCAGGCGTCCGCCAGTTTCTTGACGTTCTCCGCGCCGAGCAGTTTTTCGACCGTGGAGGTCGTGCCTTCCGGCGCGAGCTTCACAAAATAAACCCCGCGGGCGCCGATAGCTTTGCCTTTTTCCGTCAATTCGTCGAGTAGCTTCCGTGAATACGCTGCTGCACCCGGCGCGGCGAAGGCGAACACCGTTCCGCCGATTTGCAGCTTTTCTTTGGCTTCCGGCGGAAACGCATGGCTGACCTCGTTCAGCTCCATGCCAAAACGCATGTCGGGCTTGTCGCTGCCGTATTTGCGAATGGCATCCTTGTAAAGCATGTGGGGAAACGGCGCGTCGGCTTTCACACCGGCAACCGCGCAAGCGCGCACCATGACCGCTTCGATCACCCCGAAAATGTCTTCCTGGCGCGGAAAAGACATTTCCACATCGAGTTGCGTGAATTCCGGCTGGCGGTCGGCGCGCAAATCTTCATCGCGAAAACATTTGACGATCTGGAAGTAGCGATCGAGTCCGCCGATCATCAATATCTGCTTGAAAATCTGCGGTGATTGCGGCAAGGCGTAAAACTGCCCGTGATGCACGCGGCTGGGGACCAGATAGTCGCGCGCGCCTTCGGGCGTCGAGCGCGTGAGCATGGGCGTTTCGACTTCCAGGAAGCCCATCTCGTCCATGGTCTTACGAATTTCCAGCAAGATTTTGTGGCGCAGCGCCAGGTTGCCATGTGGTTTTGCGCGGCGCAAATCCAGATACCGGTAGCGCAGGCGGGTCTCTTCGGCGGCGTTGATGTCGTGTTCGATCTGGAAGGGCGGTGTTTTGGCGTTGTTTAAAATGTGCAGACGCGTGGCGATGACTTCCACTTCACCGGTGGCCAGTTCAGGATTGGCTTTCTGACGCAGGATGACTTTGCCTTCGATGGCCACCACAAACTCGGAACGGGCTTGTTCGGCTTTGGCGTGGGCTTCCGGCTGCGTTTCCTTATTGAAGACTACCTGCACGATCCCTGCACGGTCGCGGATATCCAGGAAGAGGAGATTGCCGAGGTCGCGGCGGCGCGCGACCCAGCCCATGATGATGACGTTGCGGCCAGCATCGCTGTTGCGCAGGGCGCCGCAATAGTTTGTACGTTTCAGATTGCCTAGAAAATCCAGCAAGGTCTTGGTTTCCTTCCTCGATTAACGGTCGAACTGCGGCTCGACTGGCGCAAAAGCGCGGGCCGCTAGGACCGCAGGAATTCCAGCAGTTGCGGCTCGGTCAATTTTTGCTGCGTTCCGTCGGCCAGGGTCTTCAGGGTGTAAAAACCTTCGGACACTTCATTATCGCCGAGGATGAGGGCGTAGCGCGAATCGAGTTTGCTGGCGCGCTCGAGAGCCTTGCCGAATTTCAGTTCGCTGGGCGGCAGCTCCACGCGCAAGCCCGCGTTGCGGAGCAATTTTGCGACGCGGACGGCCTCTGCATAGGCATGTTGGCCCATCCAGGCGATGTACACGTCCTTCTCCGGCTTGCTCGGAACCTTGCCCGCGTCTTGCAGGGAGAGGATCAAACGGTCTTCGCCGATGGCAAAACCGATGCCCTTGGTGGGCGGGCCGCCCAACAGTTCGACCAGGCCATCGTAGCGTCCGCCGCCGCAGACGGCGTTTTGCGCGCCGAGCCCTAGGGCGGTGATT
Source organism: Candidatus Acidiferrum sp. (assembly GCA_049516615.1). Taxonomy (GTDB): domain Bacteria; phylum Acidobacteriota; class Terriglobia; order Acidiferrales; family UBA7541; genus Acidiferrum. The sequence continues at coordinate 36,953 of JBEKSZ010000017.1, forward strand.
TCAAAGGTGGTGCGCATGTAATAGTCGAGGCCGCGTACCAAGCGCCAGTTTTCTTTATAGATTACCCCGCGCAGTTGCAGCTGTTTTTTCACTTCGGCGTAGTGAGTTTTGCAGGCATCGCAAAGGTGATCGGCAATGCGCGGCAGCTTGGCGATGATGGGCTGCTCGCGCTCCAACTTGGAGTCGAGTACCCGCAGGGGATTGGTCTCCACGCGCCGTTGGCTGTCCTCTCCCAGTTCATCTTTCACCTTGCGGAGTTCTTCGCGCAGCGTCTGCACATATTTCGGCCGGCAATCGGGGGCGTTGTGACCGATGGAATTAATGTCCAGTTGAAGGCCGGGCAGCTGGAGCTTGTCGAAGAAGGTCATCACCATTTCTATCACCTCGGCATCGATCGCCGGCGCATCGTTTCCGCCAAGCACCTCCGCGCCGATCTGGTAGAACTGCCGGTAACGCCCTTTTTGCGGCCGTTCCCGCCGGAACATTGCTCCCATGTAGTACACCTTCACAGGCTGCGGGAGCTGATTCATGTTGTGTTCGATGTAGGCGCGGCAGACGCTGGCAGTCGCCTCGGGACGAAGGCTGGCATAGGCCCGCATCTCGTCGATGGTTTCATTTATCCCTTGGATTCGCCGCGCTATTTGGTCGTTGAAGTCGCTGCTTGCCCCCGTGAGCGGCGGGGGCACCAGGTCGATTATCTCCCGATAAAGCCTGTGCACCTTCTGAACACGCTGCTGGTTCTCCGGCGTCGCAACTATTTCGCCCCGTTGCCAGGCCCCGGCAACCGCCTCGTCAAGCTCCCGTAGACTGGGCTGTGATTCAAGAACTCGCCCTTCGATAAAGGAATACATCTCCTTATTGACCACATCAGTTTCTTCCCCGATGGAGCGCGCAAAAAGTTCCGTGCGTTCAAAGATGGGCGTCCGGATCTCGCCGAAGCCGAAGGTTGTAAACACCTCGCTCGCGGTCCGCTCGACGCCATTCCAGATGGGGGTATCGGAAGGAAGCAAATCGCGAGTTCCGGTGATCGTCTGGAGTTGGGCTTTGGATTGTGCCGCGCGCGCAGCCGACTCCGCGGTGGCATCCTTTTGCTGCTCTTTAGCAAGGGCTTTGGCGCGATTGATCTCTTCCCATTGCGCTCGTTTGGCGGCCTTGTCTTGCTCTTGCGCGCTCACTCGCCGGATTCCTCGCGATAGATATTCTTATACTCGACGTAGCGCTGGGCGTAGTCGCGGATGCTGGCCAGGTGCAGCTCGTTGAGGGTGCTCTTCACTTTGCCGGGGGAACCCATCACCAGGCTGCCGGGCGGAATTACCGTACGTTCGGGGATCAGCGTACCCGCGGCCACGATGCTGCCCGTGCCGATCACTGCGCCATTTAAGATGATCGCGCCCATGCCGATCAGGCAGCAGGACTGCACCGCGCAGCCGTGCAGGGTGACGGAGTGGCCGACGGTAACTTCGTCGCCGAGAGTCAGCTCCCACTCGTTGCGCATCACGTGCAGCACGCAGCCGTCTTGAATGTTGGTGCGCTTGCCGATGCGGATGTGGTACACGTCACCGCGAATCACGCACAGGGGCCAGACACTGGAGTCTTCGCCGATGGTGACGTCGCCGATGATAACCGAAGCCGGATCGATGTAGGCCGAGGCGGCGATCTGCGGACGTTTGCCGCGAAAGGCGCGAATGTCTGGTTGGCGTGGCAATGTGTTTTCCCGGCGACCCGCGGCAGGCCTATTGTACTGAAAGCAAAGGATATACGACGCGCCAGCAGCGAGACATCGCTAAAAGGAACTCCGTCAAGATAGCATCCGCGGTGAGAACTGACAAGGAAGGCGGCGAATCACGCAGCCGGCGAATTTACCGCGCGGCAAAGGTCCGGAATAAATTCCCCCCCGCCTGGCCCATCAGATCCAGAGTTTCAACTGCGGCCAAACATCTTCAAGTGTCGTGCCGGTTTTTCGCCCCCGGTAGATCCAAATGGTGCGGTGATTTTCAAACGGAATGGCGTACCTGGCGTCGTTCTCGCCAGCTTTTTCGATCCTGCTATAGTTCCGCGCCAGAAGCTCGCGCGTGCTGCTGCCCGCGATGACCACCAGGCACTCGCCGCTATAGTTACGCGGTCCCCAGTACCAGTAATTTTGATGGGTACTGATGGCGGGCGGCAAACCGTGTGGCGGCCCGAAATAAAGCGCAGGGAAAACCAAGGCCCACAGCCAAGCGCGAGCAAGCCCTTGCGGGTCAGGGGTTAGAGCGGCTAGTCGATGTGGACGGACGGGCCGCCGGAGGTGGGGCGCACCTCGTCGACGCGTTTGACGACGGCGTGCGCCAGAGCGTAGAGGCTCTTGGCACCGGGAGCCGCTTCTCCGAGAGAAGCGACGGGCCTGCCGACGTCGCCGCCAACGCGAATGCGCGGATCGATCTCAATTTCGCCCAGCACCGGAACGCCGTATTCGAGGGCCGTTTTGGCGCCCTCACCGTGGCCGAAAATATCGATGGCTTGCGCGCAGTGCGGGCAGGAGAACGTGCTCATGTTCTCGACCACCCCGAGCACATCCACGTTCACCTGGCGGAACATTTCGATGGCTTTGCGAACATCGGCAAGGGCCACCGTGGAAGGCGTGGTGACCACCACCGCGCCCGTGACGGCCACTGTCTGAATGAGCGTCAGCTGCACATCGCCGGTGCCCGGCGGCAAATCGATGATCAGATAGTCGAGCTCGCCCCACTCGACGCTGCGCAGAAACTGCGTAATCACGCTGTGCAGCATCGGGCCGCGCCAGACCATCGGCTTGTCGCCGGGATTCAGCAGACCCATGGAGATCATTTTGACGCCCAGAGCCTCCACGGGAAAAATGCGGTGCTCCGCGGTGGCTTTGGGCTGCTCGAGCGTGCCGAGCATAATCGGCACGTTCGGGCCGTACACGTCCGCATCCATCAGGCCAACCTTGTGGCCGAATTTGGCCAGCGCGATAGCCAGGTTGACGGCCACCGTGGTTTTGCCCACGCCGCCTTTTCCGCTGGCGACGGCGACCAGATTTTTCACGCCCGGAATCGGGTGGCGTTCAGGGGCTTGCTGCGGTGCTGGTGGCATAGTTTTGTTCTCAGGAGACCAAAGCAGATTCCCCGCTGCGCGAGGAATGAAAGATATTCTGCGGCGTCGAAACGCGCCTGCGCCTCTCGATCACCGGCTAGGCATTCGCGCCGTGGCATTTTTTGTATTTTTTGCCGGAGCCGCAGGGACACAGATCATTGCGGCCGACCTTGGCCCCCGCTTTGACCGGCTTGGGCGCTTCCGCCTGGCCTTGTCCGGTTTGATACTGCAAATCCTGCTGGGAGCGCTGCTGGCGCCGTTCCATTTCCTTGGCGAAGGCCGGCAAATGTTGCGGCGTGCTTGAGGCTGCATCGCTGCGCGCGGCGGCTGCAGCGCCGATTCTCTGCGCCGGTGCGGGAAGTCCCGAGGAGCTTACGTTTGCTCCGGAAATTCCCGGCGCGGCGGCTTTCATCTGTTGAGGTTTGGGAGGCTCGGGACGCGCCTGCAGGCGAAGGGGCGCTGATTGCTGACCGTCCGGCGGCCCCCCGGGACGCGGCGCTTCGTCGGCCTTCTGCACTTGAATGTGGAAGAGATAACGCACGGTTTCGTTGTCGATGCGCGCCATCATGTCTTCAAACATGGTGAAGGCTTCTTTTTTGAATTCGACCAGCGGATCTTTTTGCCCATAGCCGCGGAGGCCGATGGCTTCCTTCAGGTGGTCGAGCGATAGCAGGTGATCCTTCCACTGCGAATCGACCACATCGAGAATGATGCGCCGCTCCAACCAGCGCATCAGATCCGCGCCAAACTGTGTTTCCTTTTCCTCGTAGCGCTTGATGATGGCGGTTACGGTGGCGTCGGCCAGTTCGTCATGCGACAAGGTAGCGGGGTCCGCGCCGGCCGCTTTCACGTCCAGACCGAACTGCGCGTTGGTTTCCGCCAAAAATTGCGTGCCATTCCACTGGTCGGGATGCTGTTCGCGCGGGCAGAAGGTCTCGACCAGTTCGCGCGCGACCTCTTCGGCAACGCTTAGAACGTAGTCGCGCTGATCCTTGCCTTCCAGGGCGGAGCGGCGAATGCCATAGATGGTCTCGCGCTGCTTGTTCATTACATCGTCGTATTCGAGCAGGTGTTTGCGGGCGTCGAAGTTCTGCGCTTCCACGGTCTTTTGGGAATTTTCAATACGCCGCGAAATCAAGCCCGATTCAATGGGCACGCCTTCGGTCATACCCAGGCGGAACATCAGGGCCTTCACGCGTTCGCCGCCAAAAATGCGCATTAAATCATCCTCGAGCGACAGGAAAAATCGTGAGGAGCCAGGATCGCCTTGCCGGCCGGCGCGCCCGCGCAGCTGATTATCGATGCGGCGGGCTTCGTGGCGTTCCGTACCAAGAATATGCAGTCCACCGAGAGCCACCACTTCATCGTGCTCGGACTTACACTGCGCGGCAAACTCGTCGTAAACCGGCTTCCACTGGTCGGAGGGCACCTGGAAGATCTTGCCTTCGTGCTGGAAAAGAACCATGGGCACCGCCGCGGGCGCGTCGGGGGCCGCCGCTCCGTCGCCGATCACGGCTGGCGCGGAAGCATACGGCAGCGCCAGGCGCTTTTTCAGAAAGTAATCGCGGGTCATCTGTTCGGGATTTCCGCCCAGCAAAATATCCGTCCCGCGGCCGGCCATGTTGGTGGCCACGGTGACCGCGCCTTTGCGACCGGCCTGCGCCACCACGCCGGATTCGCGTTCGTGCTGCTTGGCGTTCAGCACCTGGTGGGGGATGCCGTGCTGCTTGAGCAATTCGGAGATGGTTTCGGATTTTTCGATGGAGATGGTACCAACCAGCACGGGCTGCCCGCGCTCCTGATATTGCCGGATGCCGTTGGCCAGCGAGTCGTCTTCCTGCAAAATGCCGTTCACCACGGCCTCAAACTTTTCTTTTTCCGTGCGGTAGACGACGTCGGGATGTTCTTTGCGGATCAGCGTGCGGTTGGTGGGAATCACCACCACATCCAGATTGTAAATTTTCGCAAATTCCGAGGCTTCCGTTTCCGCCGTTCCGGTCATGCCCGACAGTTTCTTGTACATGCGGAAATAGTTCTGAAAGGTAATGGTCGCCAGGGTCTGATTCTCGCGTTCGATCTTCACGCCTTCCTTGGCTTCGACGGCCTGGTGCAAGCCGTCCGACCAGCGGCGGCCGGGCATTTGCCGCCCGGTAAATTCGTCCACGATGATGACTTCGCCGTCTTTAATCACGTAATCTACGTCTTTTTTGTAGAGCGCATGCGCGCGCATGGCCTGATAGACGTGGTGCATGATGTCGATATTCGCCGGGTCGGACATGTTGCTCAGGCCCAACAAGCGTTCGCACTTGGCGAAGCCCTCTTCCGTCAGCGTCGCGGTGCGGTGCTTTTCATCCAGCGTGTAATCGATATCCTGAATCAGTTTGGGAATGATTTTGTCGATTTTAGCGTATTTGTCGGTGGACTCTTCGGAAGGGCCGGAAATAATCAGGGGGGTGCGCGCTTCGTCGATCAGAATCGAGTCCACTTCATCGACGATGCCGAAGTGGTGGCCACGCTGGACGCAGGTGGCCAGATCGTACTTCATGTTGTCGCGCAGATAATCAAAGCCAAACTCATTGTTGGTGCCGTAAGTGAGATCCGCGGCATACGCCGCGCGGCGCTGTTCGTCATCGAGGTCATGAACAATCACCCCCACAGTCAATCCCAGGCCGCGATACAGCGGGCTCATCCACTCCGCATCGCGCCGTGCCAGGTAATCGTTCACCGTGACGATGTGAACGCCCCGCCCGGCTAGCGCGTTCAGTACCGCGGGCAAGGTGGCCACCAGCGTCTTGCCTTCACCGGTCTTCATTTCCGCGATTTTGCCGTCGTGCAGCACCATGCCGCCGATGAGCTGTACGTCAAAATGCCGCATCTTGAGGAAGCGCCGCCCGGCCTCGCGCACCAAGGCAAACGTGGGCACAATCGCCGGGTCCACAGCCCGTTGCAATTGCTCGCGATACTCCGGTTCGGCGGGGTCGGCGTCCTGCAAGCGCTCCTGCACCTCGGTGCGCAACTGCGCGAAGCGCGTTTTCAGTTGCTCATCGCTGAGGGCCTGCACCTCAGGCTCCGCGGCATTGATGGCCACCACGTTGGGCTGCAATTTCTTCACATCGCGTTCGTGCTTGGTACCAATGAAGCGCGCCACGACGCGATCTAATATCTGAGCTGCTTCCATGAGAGGCTTCGCCGTTTCCTGACGGTTTAGATGTGCACAGCCACAGCCGCGTTAGAGCGGCACAACGTAACATCCTATTCTAACTGGTTGGATGCGCCAGCGCCAAGAACCGCGACGCCTTGGCCAGCCCGCTCTCATGACTCCGCGCGGTCCAAGGCCTTCCTCTTGGCAATCCGATTGGAGTTGCCGGGCCCCCTCAGAACACCGCTCAAGAAGAGGGCGGCCTCAAGAGGCATATTTCAAGTAACGACAATGAAGCGTTTCTGGCGGTGGCCTCTCTGGACGAAAGTGAATTTTCGCCACGGCAAGAGTACGCGGTTTGCAGGCATTCCTCAGCCGCGACGGACGGGACGCCCGGGGCCGAAAAAATCAACCGGCCATCGCGGCTGCCGGCGGCGCCCAATTAAAGCTCGACAAGTTCATCGCCGTGCGCCCCGTGCCGGCCGAATGCCTGGCGAAAACCGGGGAAAAAAGCGTACGACATCCTCGCGCTTAGCGTCAGCGTCCCACGGAGACTTCCAGACGCTCGGCAGCCGACTCGGTATCGGCGGGTATATCTGCGCGGCTGTCGACCAGCAGGCGGCGATATTTGCTGCGCTCGTCAAGCGCCATATCCACAATTTCAAAGGCCATGTCCTGCGCGCGATAGTCGCGCGTCATGGCCGTGACTTGCAAATGGCGCAGGCCTAATTGCAGCTTAAGTTGCAGTGGTGTTCCCGGCGCCAGGTGCCGGCTGATGGTGGCCAGGCCACCCGCGAGGCTGGCGCTCTTGATATCCAGGGAGCAGTTTTCCTTGAGGTTGGTGCTGATGGCGCGCACGGGTTTGCGCAGGCGGACGCGCGGATGGCGGCGCTGGCGCACGAACTTGGAATCGAGACTAACCGCCAGCGGAGCGAGAGCCAAATCATCGCTGTCGATCCCGGCTCTCGGGCAAAATTCGCTAAACCAGTCGGGTTGCAGCTTTTCCAGCGCCTGGAGCGCGGCTATGCGCAACTCCTGGGGATGCGCCCAGCCAAACACTTTTCGCGCCGAGACAATACGTTGCAGCGAGGAAATCGATTCCGGAGCGGAGATGCGGCCGAGCGCCTCGATGGCTTTCACGCGCAGATAGGGGCCGCCGCCAGCGGGCAGATCGCCGTCCACAATGGTGAGCAAGCGTCCCAAGGCCTCGCGATCGGCAGTAACGCCGATCTCGTCGATAACCAGCGGGACCACCAGGGGATCGACGTGATCGATCAACTCCAGCAGAATACGGCAGCGTCCGACCGCGCCGGAGGAGGAAACCTGGCGAACGATGCGATCCTGCGCGGTGCGCCCGAAGTCTTTCATGCGCGCCGGCAAAAACACCTGTACCGCCTGGGCATCAAGTTTCGTGAGCAAGCCGGCCATTTCCACCGCTTCGGCGACCGGTCCGCCCCGCAAGGTACTGCGCAAGTATTGCAAACCCTCTTCGCCGAGGTCGTGAGCAAGATTGGCGACGTGCTCGGAGTCGTCGCGCAGCGCGCAACGATTGAAGCGCGAGGCCAGTTGCTCAATGGCTGACTGCGGCAGGAGCTTTAGTACGCTGGTCAAACCGGCGGCGGCCTGCCGCGCGCGGAGCGCCTCGTCCACGAATTCCGGGACGCGTTCCTCAATGCCCATTTTCGAGCGCAGGGCGCGCCCGACGCCCGGGCGTTGGGCTTCAACGGCCGTCAAAAGATCCAGGGCCTGCTCCATCGCGGCATAGCAACGGCTGGTGGCGGCCTCCTGGCTCAAACGCACAAAGGCGGCGCTGACCAGCCCCTGCAACTCGGCGTCCTGTTCAAGATTCAGGCGCAACCCCAGGTGGCGAAGCGCTTCACTTAGCAATTTCGGATCGGCCTTGGCATACAAATCGGCCATCTCGGACAGCCCCACAGCGGTCTTCCGGCGAGCGTCGGTTTCGTCGCTTTCGGCACAGGCAGCGTAGTTCTGGAGAATGCTGATGGCTTCCGCCACGTTTCCTTGCGCAATCAAATCAGCCACGTAGGACTGCACGTTGCGCGGCGGAATGCACCAGGCTTCGTCGGACAGCAAGACTTCGCGTTTGCCGCTTTCCGGCACCGCGGCCCAGAACTGGCGGTCGAGAATTTCGCGGTGGGATTCCTGCAAGATGCCCGCTTCGCTCATCTTGTCTTCGTGCGCGCCGAGAATCTTGCGCAGGTTTTCGATTTCGGCGTTCATGCGGTCAAGCATCTGCCGCACGGCGTTGACCTTCACTTCGCCCTGTTCAAAACGCTCCAAGGCAAAACGGATCGCCAGATGTTCGGCGAGCTGCACCAGAACGGATTCGTCTGGCTTGCCGACCGGCGCTTGCGCGGCCAGCCCGGCGATGGCCTGCTTCAAGGTGTCCTGGGCACGTCCGGGGAGTTCGGCCATCTGGGCCTGGAAGGCTCCGGCCGCGGCAACCCCGCCGGTCACACCCATTTTTCCAAAACTCGTGAGCGCGTTCAGGATGCCGTATAGCTCCGCTTCGCTCGGCTCCGCGCTGCGCATCATCTTCGCCACGGCAGGACTCGGCGCGATGAATTCTCCAGAGCCGACGGCATCTTCAAGCATGCCGCCGTCGTAGGCGCTGCCGCTGGCGGAGCTTGTTGCCGGGACGCGGCTGGCATTGCCGCCTGCTGCGCCCGCGCTGTTCCCGCCGGGTGCGCCGCTTCCGCCGTCTCCATCCGGCCCGCGCGACACCCCCTGACCGCCCGCTTCACCGCCGCCCTTAGAGCCTTGCGCCGCGGCGATCAGCTCGAGCAGCTTCTGCGGGTCGTTCAGCCATCTCTTGAAGTCGTCCTGCTTGTCGCCCATCGAGGCGGCCGCAAGCTGCGCTGCGATGCTGGCATCCTTCAACCGGGCGTCGGTGGCCACGAAGCAAATTTCGTTGATACGAATGCCTTTAGCGTTGGTCAGGGCAGCCTTTAGCTGCAGTGCCAGCTCGGAGGGTTTGGACTTGCCGGTCGGAAAGGCTTGCGCAAAATGCACTAGTTCTTCATGCGTGACGGACGGAAAAAACTGCACGCTGGCCAGGCCGGCAGCCGAGAGCAGCGAGGCAAACTGCTTCTCCGCCGGCGCACCCTCGAGCGGCACGCCGTCGAGCAGCAACTGCGAGCCGGTGGCGCCGAGCAACAAGCCGCCTTCGCTGCCCGGAGGAATGGAAGCCTGCAACTCCTCCCAGGCGGTGTCTAGCTGTTCCATGGTCCGCGCGTGGTCGTAACCGTACAGGCGCGCGAACTTCAACAGTATGTTCAAGCTGCGAACAAAGGCTCGGCCGGAGGTGCTTTTCGGATCGGCTTTCATGATCGGTGGCAAGTCCCGCAATAGGACTACCTGACTAGTACGTTAGGATTGCCGGTCGTTTGGGGCAATGGTACAAACGGTCCATGTGCTCCGCTCGTCACGCCACCATGCGGGCAAGTACGCCACCTGCACGAACGTACGGGGAATAAACGGAAGGACAGTCGGGCGGAAAACCCCAGCGGAGGAGTGTTTGCCGCGGGACCCTTGCGGCGCGCGCGGGGGGGACGAACTAGTGCTTCGACAACGTGATGCGGCCGCGACGGCGCGTACGGTTGCTGACCGCCGAAACAATGGGCAACCCGCCGACCTCGAGCAGCATTCTGCGCAAACGCCCACGATCGTCAAGGTCCATATCCACAAACTCAAAGGCCATAGCCTGCGGGCGAGCCCCACGCACCAGCGCCTGCGCTTTGATATTCCGCACCCCTTGCGAGAATTTCAGGGTAATGAGCGAGCCGGGCGCGAGATGGCGTTCCCCCGCGCCGATGCCTCCACCCAAGTTCAGCTCCGGGATCGACAAACGGAAATTTTCGCGCAGGTTGGTGGTCACCGCCAAGAGATTGCGGCCGAGCTTTAAGCGGGCGTAGCGCCGCTGGCGGATGACCGAAGTCGAAGTGTCCGGATCGAGCGGTTCTAGGCCCAGGTCTTTCCGTTCGAGACCGCTCGAAGCGGTTTTTTCCATCGCCATGGCCGGATCAATGCGCGTTAAAGCCTGCACCGCGGCGATGCGCGTCTCGCTCGAGTATTGCCAGCGCCACACCTGCCGGGCATCCAGAACGCGCTGCAAGAGCTCGGTGGCCGCCGAGGCGCGGAGACGGCCCAAGGACTCAATGGCCTTCAGGCGGACGTATTCAGAAGTTGCGATGTTTTCCGCGAGCTCGATGAGCTTCGGAATGACCACATGCTGGCCGCTCATGCCCATTTCGTCGATGGCCAGCGGGCGGATCAACGGGTCCAGGGAATCGTACAGGGCGATCAACAACTGCGCGCGATGCAGCGCGGGGGCCGAGGAGAGCTGCCGGACCGTACGGTCGTGCGCGGAACGCGGCCACTGCGCGAGGCGCACGGGGAGAATCTTTTCGACGCTTTCGGGATCAATCTGGCTCAGCAAGCCGACGGCTTCGGCGGCTTCGGCGGCGGGGGCGGTTTGCAGCATCTCAATGAGATTCTGCACCGCCTCGGGACCCAGACCTCCGACGATTTTGGTAAGAATTTCGCAATCTTCGCGGAAACCACAGTGCCCGAAGCGGTTGGTCACATAATGAATGGTGGCCAGAGGCATGAGATTGAGAATGTCCGTCATGCCGTCGGCGATGTGCCCGCTGCGCAGTGCTTCCTCGATGAATTCCGGCATGCGCTCTTCGGCGCCGATACGCGGACGCAGACTCTGCGTGGCTCCCGGGCGCTGCGCTTCGATGCTGTCGAGCGAAGCCAGGGCCTGTTGCATGGCGGGATAGCAGCGCTTAGACGCCGCTTCCTGGCTGAGACGCACGAACGCGGCGCTCACCAGCGTCTGCACTTCAGGCTCCCGTTCGAGCGCCAACTGGTTGCCCAGTCGCCGGATGGCCTCCATGAGCGCGCTGCCATCGCCGCTGCCATAAAGTTCCGCCAAATCG
>JBEKSZ010000018.1:0-44338 GCA_049516615.1 Candidatus Acidiferrum sp.
TTCTTGATGTAGTCGGCGTGTCCCGGGCAGTCCATGTGCGCGTAGTGCCGGTTGGCGGTCTCATACTCGACGTGCGACACGGCGATGGTAATGCCGCGCTCGCGCTCTTCGGGCGCGTTGTCAATCGAATCAAACGCGCGAAACAGCACCTTCGGGTTGTGCTTTGAGAGCACCTTGGTGATTGCCGCCGTCAAAGTCGTTTTGCCGTGATCGATGTGACCAATGGTCCCAATGTTCACGTGCGGCTTGTTTCGTTCAAACTTCTCCTTGGCCATTGCTTCTCGCTCCTCAGTTCAATTTCGTTCTACCGCAAACCCGTTACCACCGAGAATTCTCCGGACCGGCTGCTATCGCGTGTCCCGGCCCTTGTTCTTTTCAATGACCTCTTGCGCCAGCGCAGCCGGCATTTCCGCGTAGTGCGAAAAGTGCATGGTGAAGTTGGCGCGCCCCTGCGTGCGGCTGCGCAAATCCGTGGCATAGCCAAACATCTGCGAGAGGGGAACTTCCGCGCGAATCACGTTTACCCCGGAGCGATTTTCGGAACCCTGAATCGCCGAGCGCCGTCCGTTCAAGTCCCCGTATACCGCGGCCATCGATTCCTCGGGAACCACCACTTCCACCTTCATGATCGGCTCGAGCAAAACGGCCTTGGCTTTGGCGCAAGCTTCCTTGTACGCCATGGACCCCGCGATTTTGAACGCCATCTCGTTGCTGTCCACGTCGTGATAGCTGCCGTCGATCAGCACCGCGGCCACATCCACCGTGGGGAATCCCGCGAGGATGCCGTTATCCAGCGCTTCGCGAATGCCCGCTTCAACCGGCGCGATGAATTCGCGAGGAATCGAGCCGCCCACAATCTTGTCGATGAACAGGAAGCGGTGCTCCTTGTCGAATTTCCATTTGCCGGCGGTGCCGCCAACCACTTCCTTGGCCAGCGCGTCCAGGTCGTCGGTTGAGAGTTCTTTCCCGTTGTTCTCGGAAGACTTCGGCAGCGGATGCAGCTCAATCTTGCAGTGCCCGTACTGTCCTTTGCCGCCCGTCTGCTTGATGTATTTGCCTTCGGCGGTGGCGTTCCGGCGGATGGTTTCGCGATAGGCGACTTGCGGGCGGCCAACATTGGCCTCCACGCCGTATTCGCGCTTCATGCGGTCCACGAGGATTTCCAAGTGCAACTCGCCCATGCCGGATATCAGCGTTTGCCCGGTATCCGGCTCGGTCGAGACGCGGAAGGTCGGGTCTTCCTGCGCCAGGCGCTGCATAGCGACGCCCAGTTTGTCCTGGTCGGCCTTGGTCTTGGGCTCGATGGCTACGGAAATAACGGGAGCGGGAAAATCGATGGATTCCAGGATCACTTGCTTGTCTTCATCGCACAGGGTGTCGCCGGTGTTGACGCTCTTCAGGCCCACCACGGCGCAAATGTCCCCGGCGTAAATCTCTTCAATTTCTTCGCGCTTGTTGGCGTGCATCTGCAACAAACGGCTGATGCGTTCGCGCGTGCGCTTTCCGGAATTGTAGACATAGCTTCCGGATTTCAACACCCCGGAATAGACCCGGATGTAGGTCACATGGCCGACGAACGGGTCGGTCATAATTTTAAACGCCAGCGCGGAGAATGGCGCGTCATCGGAGGCCCGGCGCAGTTCCGGCTCCTCGGTTTCGGGATTGATGCCTTCTAGCGGCGGCACGTCGGTCGGTGCCGGCAGGTAATCGATGACCGCATCAAGCAGCGGCTGAATACCCTTATTCTTGAACGCCGAGCCTGCCAGCACCGGCACGATCTTCAGCGCCAAGGTGGACTTGCGGATGGAGGCGCGCATCTCTTGCAGGGTCAGGGGCACGCCATTTAGATACTTGTCGATCAGATCGTCGTCGTGCTCGGCGATGTAGTCCACGACTTTGGCGCGATGCTCGTCGTAGAAGGTCTTGTCGATGGCCGAGCCTTTGAGCGCCGCCGCCACGTCCGGGCGGGAATCGACGAAGGCTTTGTCCCACAGCTTGCTGACCGGGAACTCTTCAAACTTTGCGCCCAGGGTTTCCTCGAGCCAGACGACCACTTTTTCTTCGAGAAAGTCGATGATGCCGATGTAGTTGTCTTCGCGGCCGAGGGGAAATTGCAGAGGAACGGGGTGGGCCCCGAGGCGTTGCCGGATGGTACGGATGACATGGTCAAAATCCGCGCCCATGCGGTCCATCTTGTTGACAAAACAGATGCGCGGAACGCGATACTTGTCCGCTTGGCGCCAGACGGTTTCCGATTGCGGTTGCACGCCGGCGACGGAATCAAAGACGCACACCGCGCCGTCAAGCACGCGCAAAGAACGTTCGACTTCCACGGTGAAGTCCACGTGGCCCGGCGTGTCGATGATGTTAACGCGATATTTTTTGCCGTAGCGCGTCCAGGCGGCGGTGGTGGCCGCGCTCGTGATGGTGATGCCGCGCTCGCGCTCCTGCTCCATCCAGTCCATGGTGGCCGTGCCTTCATCCACCGAACCGATCTTGTAGGTCACCCCGGTGTAGAACAAGATGCGCTCCGTCGACGTGGTTTTACCCGCGTCAATGTGCGCCATGATGCCGATGTTGCGCGTGTCTTCGAGTTTGAATGCCCGGGGCATTTTCGTTTTTTCTTGGACCCTTTTTATCTAGAAATCATTTAAAGCAAACACAAACTTAGAAAATCCTGCTGGCGAAACTCGCTGCTACCAGCGGTAATGCGCGAACGCCTTGTTGGCCTCGGCCATGCGGTGCACGTCGTCCTTTTTCTTGATGGCCCCGCCGCGCAGGTTGGACGCGTCGATCAGCTCATCGGCCAGCTTGTCCACCATGGTTTTGCCCGCGCGCTCGCGCGAATACTGCAACAACCAGCGAATGGCCAAAGACTGACGCCGGAACGGGTTGACTTCAACCGGCACCTGATAGTTGGCGCCGCCCACGCGCCGCGTCTTAACTTCGAGCAGCGGCTTCACGTTTTCCAGCGCCTTCTTGAAAATCTTAAGGGCGTCGTCGTTGGTCTTTTTGGCAATCTGGTCCATGGCGCCGTAAAACACGCGCTGCGCCGTGGACTTCTTGCCTTCCCACATCATCGAGCAGATGAACTTCTCCGCCAGGTCGCTGCCATAAACCGGGTCCGTCGCCGTGGACCGCCGAAACGTGGCACCTTTGCGTGACATTGCTTTATCTCGCTCCTAAAATTACTTCTCGCGATGCTTCTTGCGCTTGCCGATCTTCTGCACTTCGTTGCTTCTTTGCTGCCTTTGCTTCGGAACTTGGTTTACTTCGCCGCCGCAGCCTTGGGCCGCTTTGCGCCGTATTTCGAGCGCCCTTGCTTGCGATTCTCAACACCTGCCGCGTCCAGCGTGCCGCGTACCACGTGGTAACGCACGCCAGGAAGATCCTTCACACGGCCGCCGCGTACGAGCACGATGGAGTGCTCTTGCAGGTTGTGCCCGACGCCGGGAATGTACGTCGTCACTTCAATGGAGTTGGTCAAGCGCACGCGCGCGACCTTGCGCAACGCGGAGTTCGGCTTCTTCGGCGTCTGGGTGTACACGCGGATGCACACACCGCGCTTTTCCGGGCAGCCAGCCAGCGCCGGCGACTTGGTCTTTACCACCACCGCTTCACGGCCCATTCTTACCAGTTGCGAAAACGTCGGCACAGTTCGTTTCCTCTTTTTTTACTTTGCTTCTGAAGCTTTCTGCTTCTGAATCTTTTTGCCTCTAAATCTCTTTGCTGCTGAACTCCTGACCGGCTTGGTCCCACCCGCAAACTTTTGCTGCCTGCGCGATCCGCGACTTGCGCGCGCACAATTCCGGCAGCTCTCGCTAGTCACGCGCACAACAATGCGCGAGAGCACACGCCACTGCTGAAAGGTTCAACTGCGTATCCGGAGAAACTGACAAGCAAGAACTCCGCGCGCGCGCCAAGAGGCAGAAGACTACCCGTTCCTGGCTTCGTTTCGGAGAGGCTTACTCGGCTTTGCGGGGCTGGCGCCCCATTCCGGCCGCTCTTCTGTCCCATTCCAAATATGTTCTGGGACCGAAGATTCTTCCCTTCCAACTAAGTCAGTCGCACGAACAATGCTACCCGCATCTCGCGACTGCCCCATGACAGGGTCACACAACCCCCGACAAACAACAGAGTATAAGGAAGAAAACGTGCTCTGTCAAATCATCTTATAAAAAAGGCCGTAGAAATCTCTGTGGAAATTATCGCCCGCGACAAAGCCCGGAAAAGGACGGTCGGTTTGACCCGAACGCACTCACTATACCACCCTTTCCAAAAAACCGGCATCGGCCCTTCTCGCCCGCCGGGCCCCGTGCGGCAAAGAGCGGGAGCCCTGGGCCCGGCTTGAAATGCACTCAATTCTCAGGCGATCCATTCGCTGCGCCGCCCAGCCCCTTATCCCCGAAAGGCCACAAACCAAAGGCTTTAAGCATGTCGTACTGGTTCTGTGCGCGGAGAGCGCGCGCGGTCCTTTCTGGCGGCCAGGGCTTGGCCAAGCGGTCGGGGCGGTCGGCAATCCAGTACGCGGTAAGGGCCATGAGCGTGGCATCCTGCGCCAGGACATCCGGCTTGACGGCTTCCAGGGCATCCGCCGCGGAATGGTGGGTGTACTTGTAGTCGGGGGAATCCTGCTGCATGTTGATGCCGGGAAGGCCGGCAGTGATAAACGGACCGGTGTCAGAACCGAATTCGATCCGGTCGTTAACCGTAAAGGAGTGAATGCCCGACACTTGGCGCACGAAGGGCTGGAACGCCGCGACCAGATCGTCGCGGCCGCCGAGTTGCAATTCTTTCACCGGGCCCTGTCCTTCATCGAGAATCAAGTCGCCAAGGTGGTTGGACATCTCCGCCTGATGCTGCTGAACGTAGGCGAAGGACCCGAGCAGGCCCTGCTCTTCGCCCATGAACAGGACGAAACGGATGGTCCTGCGAGGCCTGACTCCGGCTTTAAGAATGGCTTCCGCAGCTCCGAGGACGCTCGCAGAGCCCATGCCGTTGTCGGTTGCGCCTTCTGAGAGATCCCAGGAATCAAGGTGCGCGCCGACGACGAAGATCTCTTCAGGGTGCTCCCGCCCGCGGATTTCACCGACCACATTGCCCGAATCGACCGGGCCAGCGCTGAAGGTGTTTTGTACGTCGAGGTGCATGCGGACGGGTTTGCCAGCAAGGACGTCGCGCTCGACCTGTCCCTGATCTTCGGCAGTCATGGACACCACGGGCAAAGCAAAATCAGCACTGAATCCGAGGATGCCGGTATGGGTAAGGTTCATGCCTTCAGAACCAAAACCGGCTTGCCCGCCGATGATGCCTAGCGCACCCGCTTTCTGTGCGGCGCGGACAAAATCGCAGAACTCTACAAACATCATGTCCCCGCTTTTGCTCGGCGTGCCCTGGCTGACGATCAGAATGATCCTGCCGTTAAATCGCCTCATATCTTTCAGTTCGCGGTCGAAATCGAAGTTGTTGGCGGCAACCACGTCGGCGCTTACACCGCCCGGGGCGGTCGAGCCGGTCCAGCCCATGGCATCGATGTGCAGTGAACGGCGAATGGGGGTAAGAAGTTCGGCTTGCGCCGGACCGCGCGTCCATCCGCGCCAGATGGAGAATTTTTCGATGTGGACATTTTCAAGACCAATCGCGCGCATCTTGGCTGCACCCCAATCGATGGCCCGCTGCGCTTCCGGGGAACCGCTGAGGCGGGAGCCGATGTCATCGCTGAGCTCGGTCAGATAGTCGAAGGCGCGCGATTCAACGAGGCCTTCTCCAGCGATTTTTACCAGAGCCGGGGCTGTGCCGTCTTCGTTGGGGCCTTTCGGGCCTTGGCTGCCGCGCGACGGCGAAAGTGCCAGGGTGCCGCTGAGCAAGCTGGCCGCCGCCATCGCCATGAATCGATTCTTTTGCACGCTGATCGTGCCTCCCCTGGGGTCGAGTCCGCTGCATATCGCCACGCGCCCGAGCGCTTGGTTGACACCCTACTGTAGCATTCGGCGGCGCGGAGGCTCTGCCGCACCCGGAACGGGCGCTGGGCGGCCGAAGTTTCTCGCTGGCCATGCATCGCCTACCGGCGGGAATGCCTGCGCGGCTAGAGCCCCGTCACCAGTGCGCGGCGCGGCAGTTCAAATGATGTTTACCGGGGTTGCGCGCACACCTACACTTTGTGCGAGGCCATCCTCCTTGCGGGTTAGACGCGTTACGTCCCTCTTTCTGCTGTTGTGCACCGCGGTAAATTTCACCGGGCGGTCTGCGCGGGCGCAAACAGGCTCGCCACAAGCGCCCGTCAGCGCCCCCGCGAAGCCTGCGGAAAAACCCCGCGAACCCGCCGCGCCCCAGACACCAGCGCAGATTGAACTGCTCGAGACCCGCTACCGCTTTGAAGGCGATGGATCGAGCCGGAAAGAGGTGCATACCGTCGTACGGATTAATTCAGAACTGGGCGTGCGGCAGTTCGCGCGATTGAATTTCGATTTTAATCGCACGTTTGAAACGGTGGAGATTCCGCTGGTGCGAGTGACGCATTCAAGCGGGGGGACGGCGGACGTTTTGCCTTCGGCGATTACCGACAATCCCAATCCCGCCGTAGCGAGCGCTCCCGCTTATCAGGATGTGCGGGTGAAGTCGGTGCGCATTCTGGGACTCGAGCCGAGCGACACCCTGGAATACCGGGTGATCACCACAAACCTGCACCCGCCGCTGGCGCCGGACTTCTGGCTATTTCATTCTTTTGACCGGAGCGGGGTGGTAAGCAAAGAGATATTCGAAATTGACCTGCCGAGTTCGCGGCACGCGACGCTGCGCGTGAATCCGGCAACGCCTGGCGAGCTGGAGAATTCCGGAGAAGGCGGGGAAGGGCGCGATGTGCACCGCTGGCAGTGGCCGATCGCAGGCGGGCAGCGACCACAAGAAACCGCAGGCAAGGATTGGGAAAATCTGGAGCCGGATATCGCCGTCGCCAGCACGTCCTGGGAGGGCCTTGCGATTCAGCTCGATGAGCTGCTCACGCCGGGCGCAAAACCTCTCGCGCAAATGCACAGTCACGAAGAGATAATGACGGAGCTCTCGCGCAAACCGGGTGTCACGCCGGAGGTGGCGGGCAAGGCCAGGGATCTTTCTAAAGTAGCGGGCAGCCCGATGGAAGAGCTTAAGGCCATCTACGATTTCGTATCGCAGAAAATCACGACCGTGGAGTTGCCTTTGGGCGCCACGGGTTTTGCGCCGCGAAAGCCTGCGGAGATTCTTTCGGCCGGCTACGCCACCCCGGAAGACAAATTCGTGATCTTCGCGGCGTTGGCCTCGGTTCTCGGCCTGGAGGCCAAGGCCGCGCTTACCGGCTACTGCGACCCGCAGGGAACGCCTGGCCTTTCGGGATTCAACCATTTGCTGATTTCGGCGGGCGACGGGCAGACCAGCTACTGGCTTGATCCGAGCCTGGAGGTTGCGCCCTTCGGGGTGGTGTCGGCGATTCCGCAGAAATGTGTTTTGCTGCTGAACCGCGGATTCTTTGCGACGAATTCGAGCGGCCGCGAGTGGCAGCCGTTTGAACGGAAAATGCCCTTTGCCGCCACGCAACGCGTGAACGTTGATGCTTCGCTTGCCGCGGATGGCCGGCTGACCGCGAAGGTGAAATACGTTATGCGCGGGGACAACGAGCTGTTGCTGCGGATCGCCTTCCACCAGAGCCCGCGCGAGAAATGGAAAGATGTAGCGCAACTGCTGTCCTTGTCGGACGGGTTTCGCGGACAGATTACCGACGTTTCGGCTTCCGATCCCATGGCCACGCGCGATGCGTTTACCGTAGAGTATGAAATTTCTCAGGCGAAATTTGTGGATTGGGCGAAGAAGCCGGTGCGCATACCGGCGATATTGCCGCTGGTCGGGCTGCCCGATCCGCCTGCGGCGGCGAATTTGGCGATCGAGCTGGGGACACCGCTCGAGGTAATGACCGAGGGCACGGTGAAGTTGCCTGAGGGATTCACGGCCTCGGCGCCGGTCGGGACATCGGTTGCACGGGACTACGCTACGTTTTCCTCGAAGTATGATGCGCCGGCGGGGGCCGCTAAAGGGTCTACGTTGACGGCCTGGCGGCACATTACGTTTTTGGCACGGCAAATCCCTGGGGATCGCGCCGGGGATTATCGGGCCTTCCTGCGCGCGGTGCAGAACGATGAGGCCCAAGGCTTTGTGATTACGGCGCCCGCGACCGGGAAAGCGGCTCCCGCCGGGCCGTAGAGATTCGCGGGTGGATTGCCCGGAGAAAGCGGCGTCAGGCCGCGGCGCTATAAAATCAGACTCCCATCACTTCTTTTTCTTTCTGGGCGCTGAGGTCTTCGATTTTTTTGGTTTCCGCGTGGCTGATTTTTTCTAGTTCGTCCAACGCGCGCTTTTTTTCGTCTTCGCTGATTTTCTTCTCCTTCTCCAGTTTCTCAATGGCTTCTTTGCTGTCGCGCCGGACGTTGCGAACGGCGGTGCGGTGATTCTCCAGCATTTTGTGGAGCAGCTTGACCATGTCTTTGCGGCGCTCTTCGGTGGGGGCGGGGATGGGGACCCGGACTACCTTTCCATCGTTTGTCGGGTTGAGGCCGAGGTCCGCGGTGCGGATGGCCTTGTCGATCAGGGAGACGGCGCTGGCGTCCCATGGGGCGATTACCAGCATCGATGCGTCAGGAACGGTGACCGTGCCCAGCTGGTTTACCGGCATGGGCGTGCCGTGGTAGTCGACGCGCACGTTGTCAAGGAGCATGGCGTTGGCGCGCCCGGTGCGCAGGGAGGTGGTTTCCTTGCGGAAGTCGTCGACAGCCTTTTCCATGCGAGTGCGGGCGGCGGCAATGGCGTCTTTGGTGGTGGCGATCGTGGTCATCTAACGTGTGCTCCTGAATTTTCGTTCACGCGATTTTTCATTCTACGCCTGCCGGCGCGCCCCGGAGAAAATTTGCGCTTTTTGCCGACCTCAGACGGCGGGCCGGGCTCCCGCTTCCGGGTTCCCGGGCTGACTCTTGGCTGGCAAAAGCGGCCGCCGCACTCGACGGAGCTAGGCGGGAGTTACTTTCGAGCCCACGCGTTCGCCCAAGACGACGCGAAGCAGATTTCCTTTTAGGCCCATGTTGAAGACCACGATGGGCATGCCGTTGTCCATGCACAGCGAGATGGCGGTGCTGTCCATCACTTTCAGTTCCTGGTGCAGGACATCGCGGTAGGTGATGCCTTCGAAAAGTTTGGCGCTGGCAACCTGTTCCGGATCGGCATCGTAAATGCCATCGACCCTGGTGGCTTTCAGGATTACGTCGGCTTTGATTTCGATACCGCGTAACGCCGCGGCGGTGTCGGTCGAGAAGTACGGATTGCCGGTTCCGGCGGCGAAGATGATGACCCGGTCTTTCTCGAGGTGGCGGACGGCGCGGCGGCGGATGAAGGGTTCGGAGATTTGTTGCATGCTGATGGCGCTCAGAACACGGGTGAAGACCCCGGCTTTTTCAAGAGAGTCTTGCAAGGCCAGGGCGTTGATTACCGTGGCCAGCATGCCCATGTAGTCGCCCGTGGCACGGTCGATCTCGAAGCCCTTTTGTCTGGCGCCGCGGAAAATATTTCCGCCGCCGACCATGATGGCCACTTCGACGCCAAGTTCGTGGACTTCTTTTACCTCCTGCGCGATTTCGCGGATGGTGTCGCCATGGATGCCGAAGCCTTGGGGTCCTTGGAAAGATTCGCCGGAGAGTTTTAGCAGAATGCGCTGGTAGACGGGCTTGCCTTTTTTGGCCGGCTCGGATTTGCCGTTCTTGGGAGCTCTGGATTTGCTGGTTTTTTTTGTGGCGTTCGTGGCGGCCATGGCGCTCCGGTCTATCGTCGCAAAGCTTCGGAATTGTAACAAAATAGGCGGGATTGCGCCTACGGGATCGGCTTGGCGCTTCAAGGTTTTGCGGAAGCGCCGGCGCTGGCGGGCGCTTTTAAAGCGGCCCTGGCGCAGCACCTGCCGGCGCGGCGGAACCATGGGGGCCATGGGACGCGCCCCCTGGCTGGGCAAAATCGATGGGGGGGCGGCCGGTCGAAGCGTTTACGGGTGCCGGACGGGAAGTCCGGCGCCCGCAAAAAAAACCTTAGGACGCGGCGGGGGCGGTTGATTCGCTTGCCGAGGAGATGCCGACTTCGCCCACTTTGAAGCGAACGAAGCGGCGGATGGCGATGTTTTCGCCAAGTTTGGCGATGGCTTGGGCGATCATTTCGCCGATGGTAACGCTTTCATCCTTAATGTAATGCTGCTCGTAGAGGCAATTTTCTTCGTAGAACTTTTCCATTTTGCCGGTGGTGATTTTCTCCACCACGGCTTCCGGTTTGCCGGTCGCGAGCGCTTGAGCTTTGTAGATTTCGCGCTCTTTCTCAAGCATTTCAGGCGTGACTTCTTCACGGCGCACGTAGCGCGGGTCGAGAGCGGCAATGTGCATGGCGATGTCGTGGGAAAGTTGCTGAAAGGCATCGGTGCGGGCGACGAAGTCGGACTCGCAATTGATTTCAACCAGCACGCCAATTTTCCCGCCGGCGTGGATGTAGCTGCCGACCAAACCTTCGCTGGCTTCGCGCGTGGCTTTCTTGGCCGCGGCGGCCTGGCCCTTTTTGCGGAGGACGCTGATGGCCTTCTCGATATCTCCGTTGGCTTCGACTAGCGCGGCGCGACAGTCCGCGAAGCCGGCGTTGGTGCGTTCGCGCAGCTCCTTGACGAGCTGGGCGGGGATGTTTACGGCTGCTGGTTGTGTGCTCATGATCTGTTCTCTTTTGGCGATATTTGAAATTCTTGCCGGGCCGACACTTGTCCCGCTGACCGGCCCGACGGTTTTGCTTCACGGATAGAGTTCCGCGCGGTTTACGCTGCACAGGCAAGAAGGCTTGTGCCAGTGAAAGGCTAGTGCGCGGCTTCTGCCGGCGGCACCGTCTCCGGGACGGCCGCTGCTTCGGCGGTTTCTGCGGGAGGCTCGACCGGAATGTCGGCGGGCAACTCCACTACGCCCTCGACGAAGTCGCCTTCCTGCTTTTCGTATTGCTCGTAGGCGCTGGTGTCGACGTATTCGACGCCATCGACCAAGGCCTGGTCGGCGGCGGCTTTCTGGTCGGCGACCTGCGACTGCTGATAGGTGTTGTGGCCTTCGAGCACGGATTCGGAAATCTTGGAGGTGAACAGGCGGATGGCGCGCAGGGCGTCATCGTTGCCGGGAATGATCCAGTCCACCACATCCGGATCGCAATTCGTGTCCACCACGGAAACAACCGGAACGCCCATGCGCCGGGCTTCTTTTACGGCGATTTCTTCGGCGTTGGAATCGATGACGAACATGGCATCGGGAAGCGAAGCCATGTTTTCGATGCCTTCAAGATTCTGATTGAGGTGCTTCATCTCGCGGCCGAGGCGCGCTTTTTCTTTCTTGGAGAGATCGTTGATGCGTCCATCCTCATGCATGGCCTTCAGCAGTTTCAGGCGCTTGATGGACTTTTGCAGGGTCGCCCAGTTCGTGAGCGTGCCCCCGAGCCAGCGGTGATTGACAAAAAAGGCGCCGCAGCGCTTGGCTTCTTCGGCCACCGCTTCCTGCGCCTGGCGCTTGGTGCCGACGAACAGCACGGTGCGGCCTTGGGCGGAAAGATCATTCACGAAGCGGCTGGCTTCGCGGAACATTTTCAGCGTTTTCTGCAAATCGATGATGTGAATGCCGTTGCGTTCGCCGAAAATGTATTCCTTCATTTTCGGATTCCAGCGACGGGTCTGGTGGCCAAAGTGAACTCCGGCCTCCAGCAACTCTTTCATGGTGATTTCTACTGCCAAGTTTCCTCCTTTAAGGATAGCTGCTTGCATCAGCCGTTTGCGAGCTTACCGAGTACCGGCGGTAATTCGTCGCGCGTACTGAAGAACAACCTTTTGCCGGCTCCTTGCCGGCCGTGATCTCGGCAGACGCGTGTAGAAAGCTTCCACCGGAGTTCATGCGGCGCATTCCGAGGAACTGCGCCAAAACTTTTTTGCAAGGGCAACAACCAAACACGGCGCGATCAACGTTTGGTGAACTGGAAGCGCTTGCGGGCGCCCTTTTGTCCGTACTTCTTGCGCTCTTTCATGCGCGAATCGCGCGTAAGAAAACCGTTGGTGCGGAGCGCGGGACGCAATTCCGGGTTGAAGCGCGAGATGGCGCGCGAAAGACCCATGCGCACGGCTCCCGCTTGTCCGCCAACGCCGCCGCCGTGCACCGTGCACATCACGTCGACCTGGTCGGAGAGGCTGGTAAACTTGAGAGCCTCGGTGGCGTCATGCTTCCAGGCGTGATTCGGGAAATACTGGTCGGTGGTGCGGCCGTTAACCGTGAACTTGCCGCTGCCGGCGCGCAGAAATACGCGGGCCACGGACTCCTTGCGGCGCCCGGTGCCCATGATCCAAACTTTGGTGCCCGATAGGTGCGAAGCAGTGGTGCTCAACTTTCCTCCTCGAAAATCGCCAAACAAATCTCCGGCAGCCGGAGGTTCAAAGCTCCGGCCGGAGCAGCAAGGTCTGCGCACCCTGAGGTGACGAAGACGAAACGGATGGGCAACTGCCTGGGAGACTGGAATACCGCAGGTGGTCACACCTACCAGAACAACAATCCCCGAACGTTTGCTGCTTCGTTCCCGGCGGCAGAAATGCGCCGCCACCGACTTACCGCTACAAAGCTATACCGAACTCTCGCCTACACCGATACGGACTGCGGCTTTTGCCCCGCATGCCGAGCAAGACCGGCGGCATCGCGATAGATGCGCAATTTCTTAGCGCGACGAGCGCGCAGCTTGTTCTTGGGCAGCATGCCCAGCACGGCTTCGCGAATCATCCAGTCGGCCTTGATCGGGCGCAGGCGCTTGGCGGGAACTTCTTTGAGCCCGCCGGGATAGCCGCTGTGCGAGTAATAGATTTTCTGCTCGACTTTATTGCCGGTCATGCGCATTTTGTCGGCGTTGATGACCACGACATGGTCACCGGAATCGAGATAAGGCGTAAAACTGGCTTTGTCTTTGCCCATCAGCATGCGGGCAACTTTGGTGGCCAGACGGCCCAACACCACGTCCGTGGCATCGACCACGAACCAATCCGCGCCAACTTTCAGCGCTTCGGCTTCTGCTCCCTTGGCTACGTACGTCCTCATTGCAACAGTCACACCTTTCCCTGTAGAGACAAACCGCAAGTTTAGAGCAGCGATGCACGATTGTCAACGCACTTTACGGCCACCGACCGGGCACAGGGAAAGGTGTTCATTTTCATGGCCGAGGCCAGAGGAACCTGCCGAACGCAGGCGGGCCGAAGCAGGTACCGATCGGTATGGTGATCGCTTACCGCCGGGCCTCAGCCCCGCGAAAAAAAACGTTGACTACAGAGCGAAAGGTCAATATCTTAGCGCCGACTCGTCAACGGTCCGTAGCCTTAACCCCGCACGAGCCCCGCGAAATCATGGTCTGCAGGTTAGCATTGTCCTCCGTGCAACGGCCGAGAAAGCGCGCGCGCCCAATTTTAGGAGATCGCCCATGAAATTGCCCCAGTTCCGTAAAGCAACGCTTCAAAGTGCTTGGCTGCTTTTGCTGTTGCTGCTCGCGGCCGGATATACACCGGCCACTGACAAGAAGCCGAGTGCGCCGGCGCCCGCCAAACCGGCGGCGGCGGCGAAACCGGCAGCGGCGGCGCCCAAAGCGGGCGGCACAAATGCGACGGGAGCGCACCCCGCAACCGGAACAGGAGCGCGTCCTGGCGCGACCGGGGCTACCGGAGCACGTCCCGGCGCAACCGGAACGCGAACTGGCGCAACGGGCACGACCGGGGCCAAGGGAGCCACCACAACCGGCGCGAAGGGCACAACCGGCGCGGCCGGCGCCAAGGGAGCAACGGGCACGACCGGGGCCAAGGGAACGGCTGGAGCCGGTG
The DNA here is from genome assembly GCA_049516615.1 of Candidatus Acidiferrum sp. GTDB lineage: Bacteria > Acidobacteriota > Terriglobia > Acidiferrales > UBA7541 > Acidiferrum. Next base: position 13,913 of record JBEKSZ010000018.1, read on the forward strand.
GAGCCAAAGGCGCGACCGGAACCGCGGCAAAGGGCGGAGCCGCCGCGCCGCACAGCCTCGGGGCGGGCGCCGGGAGATCGCCGGCGGTGGCGCGCTCGGTGCAAACCAAGTCCGGGAACAACGTGGGCCTCGACAAGCGCGGCAACGTGCGAACGATTCAGGGGCACGGGATGACCATCAATCGCGGAGCGAACGGCAACCGGCGGGTGGTGACGGAGCGCAACGGACAACGCTTTGTGAGCAATGGGCGGCGTGGCGGATACGTCGAACGACCCTATCGCACCTTCGGGGGCAGGAGCTACTACCAGCGCAGTTACGTTTATGGCGGGCATAGTTACGCGCGAGTCTACGGACGCTTCGGGTACCGCGGCGGGTACTATTATCGTTACTATCCGACCTATTACTATCATCCCGCGTATTACGGCTGGGCTTACAATCCGTGGCCGGCTCCGGTGGCTTACGGCTGGGGCTGGGGTGGCGCTCCCTGGTACGGCTACTACGGAGTGTATTTTCAACCCTACCCGGTCTATCCGTACGCGTCGTTGTGGGTCGCGGATTACCTGATCGCCGCGAATTTGCAGGCCGCATATGAAGCGGGTGTGGCGGCGGGCGCGGCGGGCGATGCGAGCTTCTTGTACGATCTCGGAACCGGGGCGTACGGCGGAGGAGCGGAACCCGCCGGGGACGCTGAAGTCCAAGCCAAGCTTACTCCGGAACTCAAGCAGCAAATCTCCGAGCAGGTGAAAACGGAAATCGCCGCGGAAAAGATCGCCGCAGCAGCCAGCTCCGGCACAACCAGCGCAACGGCCGGCGGCGGGGATGAACGTCCCTCCGCTCTCGATCCCAACTACAAGATGTTCGTGGTCTTCACCGACTTGGACGTGAGCACCGACGATGGGCAGGATTGCAGTTTGAGCGCCGGCGACGTGGTCGAGCGCGTAGACGCGGATGCCGGTTCTGACAATGGCGTGCACGTGCGCGTCCGGGCCGGCAAAAAGTCCGATTGCAAAGTTGACTCCAATCCCCAGGTCGACCTGAGCGACCTGCAGGAGATGCACAACCACTTCCGCGAGCAGATCGACGCGGGCTTGCAGGAATTGGCCAAGAATGCCGGAAAGAACGGACTCCCAGCTGCCCCAGACACCGCAACCACCGGCGGCCCACCACCGGCGGCCGACGCCAATGCCGCTGACCAATTGAAACAGCAGCAAGCGGACGCAGATCAGGCCGAAACCGAGGCCAAGCAGGCGGCAAGCTCGCCGCAATAAGCTTCGCCGGGGGCGCCAAGAATCACGGGGCGGCCGCTTTGCGAGCTGCAAGCCGTCGCCCGGTCGTCCTATATCTGCAACGCAATGTTTTGCGCGGCGCCAGAACGCCGCGGATGAAGACCAGGCTTATTTTTCCTTCCAAGGAGGGTTCGTCATGGGTTCGAAGAATTTCGTGGTGCTCACCGGCGCGTCTTTTGTTCTGGCGTCATGCGGTGTGGCCGTAGCACAACTGGCGCCCACAGCTTCGATGCCGGATGAGCTCGCTGCCCAGTACAAAATTTCCAAGCTGGCCGCGGATTCCACCGGGACCGTTGTTACGGACGCCGGAACTGTGCTCAACGTGCAGAAGGGTGGAATCCTCGGATTTGATCACGATACCGGCGGGATGATTCCCACCAAATTTGAAAAGGGCTCGATCCACTCGCCGAACGGCCTGGCCATGATGCTGCTGCAGAAAAAAGGCGGCGTGAACACCAAGTTCTTCACTGTGGGGGAAAAGGTTTACGTCACCAAAATCGACGTCAATGTGAAGAACGAAAAGGTCACCTTGTCCCTGGTCGAATGCGATACCTGCAACAATGTGCAACAGCCCTCCGGTTACAAAGCCCAACTGGCATTCCAATTTGACAAGAATTTTCTCGAATCTGCGAACGCTTCCCAGGTAGAAGACACGATCGGGCAGGTCCTGGCCATCGATACCAGCAGCGCTAGCGACCAGCAGCAGGCCGCGAACGGGCAAGGCGGAGGACAGGGTCAGCAGCAGCAGGCCGCTCCGGCCGCTGCGCCCGAGCCGGCCGCGCCCCCGGTCAGTATTGAGGTCGGGCAGACGCCCGATCAGGTAAAAGCGGCGCTCGGCGATCCGCAAAAAATCGTCAAACTGGGGACCAAGCAGATCTACGTCTACAAGGATCTCAAGATCACCTTCACCAACGGCAAAGTTTCCGACGTCCAGTAACTGCCGCAGCCAAAGCCGGGCGCCGGCGCGCAGTGTCGGCCGGAAACTCCATTCTCGGTTCTACTGCCAGCGACTAAAAGCGACCCCGCTTGTTTGGACAATCGCCGGTCGCTTGCCACCCGTCCGCTGCGACGCTTTCGGTTACAATATTTTGTGTACCGCCAAGCGATGCCGAGGACCGCGTGATTCACCGCAACATCTTTCACAACGAATCCCTGCTACCGATCGAGAAGGTCCGCCTTTCTCCCGGCCAGGCGGGCCTTATCTGCGGCTTTGGCCTCTTTACCACGCTGCGCATCGCGCGCGGCGAAGCCTTTGCCTATGAACGCCACTGGCGCCGTCTTGAGAAAGATGCCGCGACCACGCATCTCCCGATGCCCTACACGGCCGCCAAAGTTCGCGTTCATCTGCACGAGGCCATCCGTGGCAATCGCGTCGGTGAAGGCTGCGCCCGCATCTATCTGGTGCATAACAACGTCGGCTTCTGGCAAAGCGACGAGCCCCGGCCGGACCTCGACCTGATCATCACCACCGCGGACATGCCCGAATACCGCCAACCAGCGAGGCTGGCGTTGCGCGAACACGGCCGCCACGCGGCTTCGGCGTTGTGCACGGTGAAAACCATTTCATGGCTGGATAACGTCTGGTCCATCGGCGAGGCCACCCGCGAAGGATTCGACGAAGTCGTGCTGCTAAACGAACGCGGCGAGGTCGCCGAATGCACCTCCGCGAACATTTTTGCGGTGAAAGAGGGCAAGATCTTCACACCACCTCTCAACTCAGGCTGTCTCGAGGGCGTGACGCGGGGGATCTTGTTTGAAATTGCTCCGGAAGCGGGCCTACCCCTGCTGCAACAAACTCTACGCCCTGAAGATCTCTATTCCGCCGACGAAGTGTTCATTACCTCGACCAACCGCAACGTGATCAGCGTCGCGGAGATCGGCGGACATGCCGTCCCCACGCCTTCCAACTCCGTGGCCCGGCGCCTAAACGATCTGTTTGCAGCCTACGTTGCCGAATACGTCGATCGGCGTCTCGCCGCTACCCGCTGAAATTTCCTAGGGCTCTCCGCGACTCCCCAAATACCAACCACCCCCCAAAAAAAGCGCGAACCCAAGTCGCCATCGCCACGGCCTGCAGCAGCAGTCTTTTCGCCCGGCCTGGGCTTTCTGCTTGGTGAGGCAGCGCGATCGCAACACCGAGGCCAAAAGGGGGCCGTCATCTCGGTCGGCACGGCATGCACCCGCTTCTCACGCGCCAAGGGGTGCATCTCTCAATGCACGCTTCGCCTCTGGCCGGGCAGCGCGGCAGAAGTTATTGTTGGGCGGCAGGATGTACCCAGTGCGGGCACAAACCACGATTTTTAGGTGGCATTGCGGTCATTCATGCGCTGGTGAAGAATGGAGAAAAGGCACTCGCTTCGAGACACTGGTGGGACAGAAGAGCGACAGACCGGAGAGGCCACCGGCTGCTCCGTACCCCTTTTTGCCGATGAATCCCACTCGAGGCTTTATCGTTCGACGGCGGAGACGGAGGTGGTCGTGGCAATGGTTTGATTGCCCCCGCTGCCCAGCAGTTTTTCTAATAGCTCCAGATCCGCACGAAACTCGCGCTCCGAGGTGTGCGGCGAGGTGCCTTTGCGCAACTCCTGGCGCAGCCGGATCACCACCAAGTCTCGCGTCAGGGTCGAGGAAGCCGTCGAGTTCAAAATGTTGTCGCGCGTCAGGCCGATGAATGCCGCCGGGGTCCAGATGGAATCCGCGACCGAGCCGGCGGCGTTTAGAGCCGCCGCTGATGAACGAATGGTAAGGGCCGGATGGCCGGCAGCATCGGTGACAAAGGTGGTGTTGGCCTGTAGGTTGTGCCAGGGCCCGGATTTGTCTTTGGCGTTGGACCCCGCAGTCGAAACGGCCCCCGATCGCAGCAATTCCTCCAACGCCTTTGAGTAGTCCCGGCGCTGTTGTTTGGTCAGCGGCTGCTCGAGCGCGCCGTCGGCCGAATACATCATGGCGTTCTGCGCCGGGTTGAATCGCCCGCTCACCACGTAGGCCACGGCGAAGCCTCCACCGACGAAAGGATGAAAGACCAGCAGCGGAATTTCGTACTTCTTGGCTTTAAAAACGGTGTCGACTACGCCGTGTACCGGGGTGCTGCGCTTGATACCGCCCGGAATCTGAGGAATCACGAACGCCGAGAACTCTACATTGGGGTGCTGATGGGCGTAATGAACCACCGATTTGGCGACGTGCTTCGGCGTGGCCACATCGAGGTCCGCGAAGAAGCTGCGCGTCGCGGCCTTGGGGTAGTAAAAATTGATGGCATCGCGCACGAAGTCCGCGCAATTGCTGGTCACCAGTTTGTAGGCCATGTGGTTCGGGCGCGCGTTATACTCCGCGATGAAAGCCTCGTCCTTTTCGGCTGTGGTTGCGAACTGAAAGCCGTACAACGTGCGGTCAAAGGCGGAACCCACGAGTTCATACCAGTCGCCACCAGGAGCCTGCCCCCCGGGACCGTCAGGCACGATCTCTTCAAGGTGCTTCCGGCGATAAGCGTCGCGCATGGCCGCTTCGATCTTGGCATCGGCGATGAGAGGAATGTCCTCGGGACGCTCCACGGCGTAGAGATAGGGAAGCAGGGGGATGGCCAGCCAGTCGTAGCCGTCGATGTGATGGTACCGGCTGAGCACCACGCCAGTTTCGCCCGGTTCGCATCGTCGCAGTACCGTCGGGGACGACGCGCAGACGTCGCTCAGATATACCGCGGTGTGACCGGTTCCGGCAATCTCGCCGTCCAGGGCGTAAGGCTCTTCAAGGAAAACGGTGATCTCGGCGCGTGCCGGGGCGCCCCACCCCAAACCGAGAACTGCCGCCGCGAGCGCAAGGCGGAGGCCCTTTCCAAATTGTGGTCGATGCTTCATAACTAGCTCGGGTCGGACCGGGGGGGTCAGCGGCCTCCCCGGACGACTAGGGCTCAATTTTAGCAAGATGGAAAAACACCCATTCTGTGCGATTCGCCTGCTCTTGTCCTAGGTACAAACCCTCGCAGCATCAGCAAGTTGCGGCTGATGGTAAACGATTGAACAGGCTGGGGATAGGATGCTGCGTTCGGGGAAGAGGGGTGCCCGCGAAAGGGCCATGCATAAGATCGGAAACTTGAATGTGGGGCGTTTTCGCCACAATTTCCCGCGTACTAGAACCCCACTCGGTTTTCTCGGATGCGCTCAGAAAAGCCGTTGCTGTCCGGTAAGGCTCGAGCCACGGGATTGATGTAGGCCTGCGCCCGCAGATCCCGAAAGGAAAGCCCCCCGGTCACCAGGTCGCCACGCTGATACTCCATCTTGTCGCCCTTGCCATTGAGGAGAATGCGCCAGTCGACGCGGTTGAGCACCTTGCGTTCCGAACCTGCGGGCACGGGATCGAAACGGTCCGCCGCCGCGCGCTCACTGAAGATGTTCGTGGTGCAATTGCTGGTGATGGCGTTGTACCACTCGGCCTGGCGATGCAATTCGTTGATTCGCCGGATGTAGGCCAAAAACAGCAGGCGTGACCAATCCGGCCCCGCCACGGTCCGGTACAGATAAACGTCTTCGCCGAGGCCCCGGGCGCCTTTGCGGAAGTTAGTGCGCAGACGCACGAGATCAGCTTCCGGGGCCACGGTGTAGATCAGCCCATAGCTGCGAAAAAATCCGCGAATCGGAGAATAACGCTCGTGCTTTTGCTTGCGGAGCTCGATGGAAAACGCGACGTGGTCGCGCTCCCCGATCTGAAAGCTGGTGATGGGATGGGCGATCCAGCGCGAACCCCAATAGGTGACAAACAGGTCGATGCCGCGAATCTCGGACAGCTGCACGACCTTCGTTTCCCAGGCGCAGGTGTAATCAAACTCCGCGCGATACTCACATCGGCGGTAATTGTGGATCGTAACCCGGTCACCATCGATCTCAGCCCAGGCGGTTTGTGCCACATCGGCCTGCCAGACTCGCGCATTCGACGGCTTTATGCGTATCCACCAGAGCAGCACCGCGGCAAATCCTGCAAAGCACGCGAGCGAACGCGACCAGACAGGGTGGATAGCCAGGAACGCGCCAACCACGAGTGCCGCGTAGAGGACAGCGGCAGGGATGCGTAGGAACCTCGGCCGCATGTCAAAATAGATGGCCGCCGCTGCCCAGGTGGCTGACAACGCGAGGCCCACATCGATGGCAATGGTAAACAATTTTATGATTCGGCGCGGCTAGGAACGCAATTCCGAGGGGAACACCGCGGCCGGCGGCGGGAGAGATGGTTGCTCCGCCACCAGCGGCATAATTACCACCACGGTGACGCCAGAGCCATCGGATTGAATATCCAGGTTGCCGCCCTGATCCCGCACGCGCTCGCGCATCCCGGCAAGCCCCACGCCCACGTTCGATCCGCCGTCGCGAAACTGTTGCAAAACTGCGGGTGCGATGCCGCCGCCATAATCGCGCACGCGCAAGAAAGCCTCTTGCGGGGCGTAGTGCAAGACGACATCGGCGCGGCTGCTCTTTGCGTGGCGGTGAATATTCGTCAGACACTCCTGCAGCACGCGAAACAGGGCCAGTTCGACATGGCGTGGCAGGCGAGGGAAATCCTCCGGTATTTCGGTGTTCACGCGAATCCCGCTGCGTTGCGAAAATCCTTCAAGATACCAGCGCGCCGCCACACCCAAGCCGGTCTCATCGAGCAGCGGCGGGTGCAGGAGATAGGAGATGGTGCGCGTCTCGGTCATGGATTGCTCAAGATTTGAGCTGGCGCTCACGAGCAGTTCGTCGGGGCCGTGTTTCTGGAGCAGAGCATCCAGGCTCATTTTGGTGGCCGCCAGATACTGCCCCAGGCTGTCGTGCAGTTCGCGAGAAAACTTGCGGCGTTCTTCATCCTGCAAGTGCAACAGGCGAGTGCTGAGCTGGCGCGCCGACGTTTGACTCTCGAGCGCGACCCGTTCGGCCTTCTCGCGCTCGGTCAGTTCCGCCTCGAGCAGCCGGTGATACAAATAGAACAGTGTCAAGGACACCGCAAAGGCCGCCACCAAAATCCATAAAGTAACGGAATAAAGCAAGCTTGAGGCCGCTCGCCGCGAAATCAGCAGGCGCTCCTCGTTGGCGAGCATCTGGGAAGTGACCGAGTCCGCCTCGGTACCCAGACTGACGCTTTGCCGAGACGTCTCGCTTTGCGCGGAAACGTCCACCGGGCCGAGTTTGCGCCGCTCGATCGCTTCCTCTAAAACCGCCAGGCGGCGTTCCTCAAGCTCTCTTAAACGTGCCGCGGTGTCATGCTGGTCGGCATTATCGGAGATGAGGTGCTCTAGTTGAGCCAGTTTTCCCGGGATGGTCGAGGCTGTCGAGTCGAATCTCTCGAGCGCGCCCGGAGCGCCGGTAGCCTCAAAACCTGCGCGGGCTCGCGCAGCCATGGTCATGGACTCGCTGATGTCTCCCAAGGCCACTTGGACATCGTAGGTGTGCGCGATCCATTTCAGACCGACGGTCAAGCGGGAGATCGCGATGGCCGTGGCGCCCGCTGCGATGAGCAGGAAAATAAACGCGAATGCAAAAGCCAATTTTGCCTTTTTCCGGGGATGCATTCGTCACCGAACAGCGGTTCGTTTCCGAGCCTGAGCGGCCCCGCGGCCTAAAACATCACGAACGCCGCGTCAGACCAAGGATGGTATCACCCTTGAAAGCGTCGCGCCGAAGCCTTCGCACCGAGCAAAGCGCGGGTTTGCCGCTTTTCGCCACTAGCAGCGCGGGTTTCGCATCCAGGGTTGTTGAACTCGTTCATTCACATGGGAATGGTCTGGTGCAAGGCGCGCTTCACCTGCCAGCAAGGCGCATGTCCTTCGTGGGGAAACAGGGCGTGTACACAGGTTACTTGCTGAACCGGGTTGTCGACATCGATTTGATATTCCGTCTTATTCCCTTTTTCCGATATGGCGTAAACGCGCGGTGCAGTCAGCGTTTCGTAGGGGTCGGTCGGGGTCGAATGGCGCATCCGTAAACGCACCGACGCGAAATCCACGCCGTACGCTACCCCCAGGACCCCTGCTGCGCCTACGAGAAGCCAGCGAAGAACGGTGGTCATCGCCATAGACATCGCTCAAGATCCTGCACCAGAGGGTTCTCCCCAGGGCCTGTCGCTCCGCAGCGAGAAGTGGGCGGCGAGCCAAACATCTTGCGCACGACGCGTCCTCTCTCCAGAACGACGCTTATGTAAGCACACCCGGGTACGTCTGCGGTACGAAAAAGTTGCGTGATTCGGTCGCCAGCCGCGCCGCCGTATCCGCCCGGCCCTCGCCGAAACACTTTGCGAAACGTCCGCGCCGGGGTGAAAATGCGCTACCGTATTCTCGCGGCCAGACGCGCGCGGCGCGTGCCGCAGAAGAGGCAAACAGGTTCGCAATGTTTCACGGTGAAGGCATCCACGGCGTGGAGTTGGTTTTTCTCCTACTGCTGCTCTTCGTGGTCATGTTTGCCGTCGTGGCGCGCAAACTAGAAACACCTTATCCCATCGTTTTGGTGATTGGCGGCCTGCTGCTCGGATTCGTTCCCGCGATTCCGAAGGTGGCTCTGAATCCCGACCTCGTTTTTCTAGTGGTTCTTCCCCCTTTGCTTTACTACGGGGCGTGGATGACCAACTGGCGCGACTTCAAGTACAACCTCGTCAGCATCCTGTTCCTGGCGTTCGGGCTCGTGGGTTTCACCGTGCTAGGCGTCGCCGAAACTTCCCGTTGGGTCTTTGCTGGCTTCGACTGGCGCCTCGGATTTGTCCTCGGTGCGGTCGTCGCCACCACCGACGCCATAGCCGCCACAGCCATCGCCAAACGCGTGGGCCTTCCGCAAGCGGTCGTCGATATCCTCGAAGGGGAAAGCCTGGTAAACGACGCCACGGGCCTTCTCGCCCTCGAATTCGGAATCGCCATGGTCTGGAACGGCACGACGCCGACGGTGTGGTCCGGTTTAGCGCGCCTCACCTGGCTGATCGTCGTGGGTCTAATCTTTGGTTTGGTGGTCGGCCTGGTCGTCGAATGGTTTGAAAACCGCATCGACGACGGCCCGATCGAAATCGTCGTCAGTATCCTGGTTCCCTACGCTACCTATCTCGGCGGCAACGCCGCGCACGCCTCGGGAGTTCTCGCAGTGATCGCCTGCGGCCTGTACCTCAGCCGCAAGAGCTCGCATTTCTTCTCCCCCAGTGTGCGAATCCAGGCCGGCGCGGTCTGGGAATCGCTGACGTTTGTGCTGAACGGCCTGGTGTTCGTGCTTATCGGTCTGCAACTTCCGTACGTCCTCAGCGGCATTCGCGGCTACAGTCTGCGGCAATTGATTTATTACGGGCTGCTCTTCAGCATCCTGGTGATCGTGTTGCGCATGTTGTGGGTTTTCCCCGGCTCATTTCTCGCTTACTTCATCCGCAGACGCATGCTGCACCAGCGCGAGATGTGGCCCGGCGCGCGCAATGTATTCGTGGTCGGTTGGACGGGTATGCGCGGCGTGCTGGCGCTGGCCGCCGCCATCTCTCTGCCCGAACTCCTTGAGGACGGCAGCGTTTTTCCGCAGCGCAATCTCATCATCTTTATGACCTTCTGCGTCATCCTCGTCACTCTCGTGCTGCAAGGCCTCACGCTGCCCAGCTTGATCCGCGCCCTGGGGCTCTCGGAAACCAGCGGCAGCCGCAAAGAGGAACAATCCGCCCGGCAGAAGATATTGCAGGCCGCGCTGGCTTGGCTGGAGCAGGCAATGGCCAGACCGGACCAGGAAGATTTGACCGTCTACAAGGAACTGACGCGCATGTACCGCCAGCGCCTCGATGGTTTGCATGTGCGCGGGGATCAGGAAAGCGAGGAAACTCACCAGGCCCACACCGCGTTGCGCGAACGCCGCATCGATGCGGCCCGCAACGTCCTGAAGATCGAACGCGAGACGGCACTGAACCTGCGCAACCAAGGTAAAATCAACGACGAAGTTTTGCGGCAGATCGAGTACGAATTGGATCTGAGCGAAACCAGGCTCGCCTCGATCCGTTGAGGCACGGAGAAAACCAACATGAAAACCCTGACCATGCTTGCCACCGCTCTGCTTTGCTTCCTGCCGCGAAGCACACCCGCCGCGAACGCCTCGCCAAAACCCGCACTCGAAGTGCTGGTGCTCGGATCTGGCGGGCCTCGCCCGTTTGGCCGCGCCGGTTCGAGCTACATCGTGCTGGTCGATGGAACTCCGCGCATCCTGGTGGACGCCGGCCCCGGGGCCTTTGTGCGTGTTGGCGAGATGGCGGTCGATCTTGAGAAGGTCGACACGGTTTTGCTGACCCATCTGCACATCGACCACAGCGGAGACTTGCCGGCCTTCTTCAATGCCCGGGCGCTGATGAGTGACGGACCGATCGCCTATAGAATTTTTGGTCCAGACGGCGCGGGGCTTTTTCCCAAGACCTCGCGGTTCGTGGATCTGCTCGTAGGTGATGGCGGCGCGTTCGCCTATCAAAAAACCTTTGGTGCCGAGGAAAGCTTTTCGGTTCGCAATCTGCCCATAGATCTGGATTCCCCGCGCACGAAAATCGTGGACGAGCCCGGGTTGCTCGTGGAAGAAATCGCCACCCATCACGGCGATTGCCCCGCGGTGGCTTATCGCATCTCCCACCAAGGCGTAGTAGTGGTTTTCTCGGGGGACATGGACGCCTCGGCGTTGCCCAATCTTGTGCGACTCGCCAAAGGCGCGGACCTGCTGGTCTTCAATTGTGCCGTGCTCGACCCGCCGGCATCCCCGAAACAACTCTACGAACTCCACACCCCGCCGCACAAGATCGGCCAAGCCGCTAAAGATGCTGGTGTGAGAAAGCTCCTGCTGAGCCACCTGGCGCCCGATGTTGCAGGTCAAAAAGACGCCGTGCGTCAATCGATAAGCGCATCGTACGCAGGGCCAATCGCCTTCGCCACGGACCGTTTGCGCGTACCTGTCGCGAAGTGATGCGAGGCGCTAACGAAGATGGTCAGGAATCGTGCAGGGGATGAAAAAAATTGAGCTTTGGTGGAGCTGATGGGATTCGAACCCACGACCTCCTCGATGCCATCGAGGCGCGCTCCCAACTGCGCCACAGCCCCACCGGAACAAGCGTTCTAATGCTAACATCTAGTCGCTCGATTCGTCTATCGGCGGGCGGGGATTTGCTGCTACATTTTCACCAGTGTCCACGAGGTTTTATGAATGTGATGCGCCCGGCTTCGCGCGCAGCGGTAACAGCGGCAATGCTGCTGGCAATAGTGGCTTCGGCCCATGCGCAAACGCCCCCTGGCGCATCCCTCGCGAAATTCGCCGCAGAGGTTCCTCTGCTTGATTGCGACGGCACACCGTGCGTCGAGGCCCGCATCGGCGAAGACAAGGCCCTCAAGCTGGCCATCGACACCGGCAACGCGAACTCCGTTCTCGATAAAGCCGTGGCGGACGCTGCGGGTTTAAAGCCCACGAAGGCCATGCCCGCCGGAGCGCCCGCGGGCATGTTCATCACCGCGATTCCCGCAGTGCACATAGGGGCCGTGACCCTGCGCGAAGTTCCCGCGCTTAGCATGGCGCTGTCCGACATGATCTCGCAAAAGCAGATGCCCAACGTCGCTGGGACGCTGGCCTACACCGCGTTCAAGGACCGCATGCTGCAAATTGATTTCGTCTCCCACATCGTGCGCATCTCCGAAACGCTGACTAAATCCGTCGAGTGCATGGGTGTATGCGACAAATTTTCGCTTATCTCCTTCGGCAAAAAGGGCCCGCCCATCGTGGTGGCCCAGGGATTTGAAATCAACGGCAAGCCGGTCAGCGCGCAGGTCGACACCATGTTTACCGGCACGATGCTCGTTTACAGCTCCGCGATCGACAAACTCGGACTGAGCGATGCGGCCAAAACCGAAAAGACCGAAACCTTCGCCTTTACCGACGGTGGCGTGGACATGAAACCGGCTCCCGCGGAAAAAGAGAGTTTCCACGGAAAGGCCCTGGGCGTCAGTGCGCCCACGGTCTATTTCCCCACCGCCGACGTGCATGAGCCGGATGGCATGTTCGACGCCACCGTGGGCCTTGAACTTTTCTACGGAAGCATTTTGACGCTCGACTTTCGCGACATGACGATTTCCGTTTCCAGGCCTTAGACAGGCCTTAAGAATAATTCGTGCGCCGCGGCGCAAGGCGGAATCCGCAGAACCCTGAGCATTTCCTAAAACCCGTACAGGTTCGAGGCCATCACCCAATGAAACCGCGACAATACCTGCCAGTCACCCTGCTGCTGGCCATTGCAAGCGTAGCCGCCGTGGCGACCCCCGACTGGGATGCGCTCGGCAAGCGCTGGTGGTCCCACGTGCAATACCTGGCCGGCGACAGCCTCGAAGGCCGCGACACGGGCAGCCAGGGTTACGAGAAGGCCGCCGATTACATGGCGGAACAGTTTCGCAGCGCAGGCCTAGAGCCCGCGGGCGTCGCCGGCTTCCGCCAGCCCATGGATTTTGACGTGGTGAGCATCGATGAACCGCGATGCTCTCTCGAGTTACTCCGCGATGGAAAAGCGGAGCCGGTAAAACTGGGCGACGACGCCATGTTCGGGTTCAATTCCCACGCCGCGGAAAACGTCGAAGCCGCCGCCGTATTCGTCGGCTACGGCCTCACGGTCCCCGAGTTGCACTACGACGATCTGGCGGGCCTCGACGTAAAAGGCAAGATCGCTGTGTTCGTCACCGGGGGACCCGCGGACATGTCCGGCCCGGTCAAAGCCCATTACCAATCCAGCGAAGAACGCCGTCGCGCGCTGGGCAAAGCCGGAGTTATCGGTGTGGTCACCATCCTCAACCCCAAGAGCGCGGAGATACCCTGGTCGCGCATCGCTACGTCGCGTTTCGAGCCACGAATGGAATTGCGCGATCCTGGCCGCGATGTGCCAGCTCCCTACCAGGTGAGCGTGCTTTACAACACCGACCGCGCCGAGATGCTCTTTGCGGGCAGCGGGCACAGCTTTCAGGAGGTTCTCGCGGCCCTCAACGCAGACCAAGCGCTTCCGCACTTTCCGCTGGCGGTGAAAATTCGCTCGCACGTCAGCTTGAAGCACTCAGAAGTGAAGTCCGAAAACGTCGTGGGCCTTTTCCCTGGCAGCGACCCGGCACGCCAGCAGGAATACGTAGTCGTCAGCGCTCATCTCGACCATCTCGGCGTTGGCCAGCCCATCAACGGCGACCGCATCTACAACGGTGCGATGGATGACGCGTCAGGCGATGCCTCGCTGATCGAAATCGCGCGCGCGTTAAGGGATTCTGGCGCACACCCGAAGCGCTCCATTGTCTTCCTGTCGGTTACCGGGGAAGAAAAAGGCGAACTCGGGTCGCAATATTTTGCCGCGCATCCCACGGTCAAGGGACCCATTGTCGCCGACATCAACATGGACATGTATTTGCCGCTTTTTGCGCTCAAATATCTGGAAGTGCAAGGTCTCGGCGAATCCAGCCTGGGCGACGATGTTCGCACCGTCAGCGAAGAAGCTGGCGTCCATATACAAGCCGACAAGGAACCCGAGCACAATCGCTTCATCCGCAGCGACCAGTACAGTTTCATTAAAAAAGGGATCCCGTCGCTGGCTTTCAAATTCGGCTATATTCCCGGCACGCCTGAGGAAAAAGTCTTCAAAGCCTGGTACCACGACCGCTACCACGCTCCATCGGACGACTTAAATCAACCGGTGGATCTAGCCGCCGCCGCGCAGTTCGACGCCATCCTCGAAAAACTAGCCCTGCGCGTAGCCGACAGCGATCAACGGCCCACCTGGAAACCGGACAGTTTCTTCCGCCGGTTCGTGCCCTAGCCCGGACCTCGGCTCGCGCAATCTGCCCGGGAGCTTCCCCGCGACGATTGTCTTGGCAGTCCCGGCAGACAGGGATCGCGGCTGTTTGAGCAAGCGAGTTCGCGAAACGAGGGGCTCCTACACTAGAATGCCAGGCCTATGGCAAAACTGACATTTCTCGGCGCCGCGGGAACGGTAACCGGCTCGAAATATCTTGTCGAAGCGGCCGGCCAGCGGCTCCTTCTAGATTGCGGAATCTTTCAAGGCTCACCACAGCTAAGCGATCGCAACTACGAACCCCTGCCCATCGATCCCGCGACCATTGGTTTTGTGGTGCTGACGCACGCGCACCTCGACCATACCGGTTGGCTGCCACGCTTGGTGCGCTCCGGCTTCCACGGGCCGATTTTCGCCAATCCCGCGACCATCGACCTCACCACCATCTTGCTGAAAGATTCCGCGCATATCCAGGAAGAGGACACGCTGCATGCCCAGAAACACGGCTACGCTCGCCACGCCAATCCACAGCCGCTCTACGTTGGCGCGGATGTCGATCCGGTATTGAAGCTGCTGAAGCCCGTGCCGCGCAGCGGGCCTTTCACCGTCAGCCCCGAATTTCAATTCGTGGCCTATGACGCGGGCCACATCCTGGGTTCGACGAGCCTGGCGCTTACCATCACAGAAAGCGGCAAGAAAACCGTGGTGCTCTTTTCCGGCGATATCGGCCGCTACGAACAGGTCATCCTCAAGGATCCGGTAACGCCACCCGTCGCCGCCGAGGTCCTGCTCTGCGAATCGACCTACGGAGATCGTGACCACCAAGCGGGCGATCCGGGCAAGGAAATCGCCGCCATCGTGAATCGCGTCTCGCAACGCGGCGGATGCATCGTGATTCCGGCGTTCGCGGTCGGGCGAACGCAGACGTTCATGTATTACTTGCGGCGGCTTGAGGACGCCAAAGAAATTCCGCGCCTGCCCGTCTACGTGGACAGCCCGATGGCGCTGAGCACCACGGACTTATACTTGAAATATTCCGCGGATCACGACAGCGAGTTCCGCCAGCTTGAAAGCGCCAGAGGCGGCAAAGGCGATCCCCTGGCGGTGCACGAATTTCACCTGACGCGCTCGGTTCAGGAATCGAAAGCCATCAATCAGGTGAAGAAGCCCTGCATCATCGTCTCCGCCAGCGGCATGGCTAGCGGGGGCCGCGTCCTGCATCACCTCGAACAGCGCCTGCCGGACGCCCGCAACGCGGTGCTCCTGGCAGGATTCCAGGCCGAGGGCACGCGCGGGCGCGCCCTAGAGGAAGGCGCCAAATCCATCCGCTTTTACGGCCACGATGTTCCCGTGCATGCAGAAATTGTGTCCATGGGGCAGCTTTCGGCGCATGCTGGCAGAAGCGAGCTGCTGCGCTGGCTCGGCGGGTTGCCATCGCCTCCAAAGCAAACCTATCTGACGCATGGCGAACCTGCGGCAGCCCGGGCCCTGCAATCCGCGATCACAGGCAGCCTCCAGTGGAAAGCCGACGTGGCGCAGTACCTCGAAACCGTGGAACTCGGCTAACTATTTTCGTTCCGGCCGGGAAACATTTGGCCGGATGTCTTCGTCTATACAGACAACCACTCGCGGGGGCGGGAGGCGGACAACCATCTCAGGCAACCGAGCGTCCGTCTTCTGCCCCTGAAATCCGGGAAATAGCTCCCTGTTGCTGAGGGATTCTCCCCGAAGCGCGCCGCTTTTTCAAGCTCGCTTTCATTTTCTTGCGTAATCCTCCGGCCGGTTGTTGCAAAATATCATTATGACTCCCCCGGACTCCCCCATCGCCCAAGCCTCTTGGCCAGCCCAGGTGCGCATGCTCTCCGCCAAAGCCGAGCAGTTCACCGAATCCGTAATTCGCGAAATGACCCGCCTGGCGCAAAAACACAACGCTGTGAATCTCTCGCAAGGCTTTCCGGACTTTCCCGCCCCCGCCGAAATCAAGGAAGCCGCCCGCCAGGCCATCTCCGACGATATCAACCAGTACGCCATCACCTGGGGTGCCAAGCCGCTGCGCGACGCCATCGTGGAAAAATTCGCCGCCACGCAGAACGTCCGTGTCGACCCGGAACGCGAAATCACCATCTGCTGCGGCTCTACCGAAGCCATGATGTCGGCCATGATGGCGATCATCAATCCCGGCGATGAAATCGTGGTCTTCGAGCCTTTTTACGAAAATTACGGCCCGGACGCCATCCTCAGCGGGGCCACCCCCCGTTTCGTCCGCATGCATCCTCCGAAGGATACCGATTCGCAATGGAGCTACGACCCGGACGAACTCGCCGCGGCCTTCAACGCCAACACCAAGGCCATCATCTTGAACACGCCCAATAATCCGACCGGCAAAGTCTTCAGTCGCGCCGAACTCGAATTCATCCGCGACCTGTGCCTCCGCCACAACACCTTGTGCATCACCGACGAAATCTATGAGCACATTTTGTACGACGGCACGGAGCACCTCTCCATGGCGCAAATCGATGGCATGCGCGATCGCACCATCGTTATCAACGGCTTGTCCAAAACTTACAGCGTTACCGGCTGGCGCGTCGGCTGGGCCATCGCTCCGCCCGCCGCCACGCAAAATATCCGCAAGGTCCACGATTTTCTCACCGTGGGCGCCGCCGCCCCGCTGCAACAGGCCGGCGCCGCAGCCCTGAAATTTCCGCAAAGCTATTACCAGAACCTCGCCAGCAGCTACACCAGAAAGCGCGCGCGGCTGCTGAAAATCCTCACCGCCGCGGGCTTTACGGTCTTCAAACCGCGCGGCGCGTACTACATCATGACCGACATCTCGCGCTTCACCTTCCCGCACGACGATCCGCGCTTCGCCGCACCCTCTCTTGACGTGGCTTTCGCCAAATATCTGGTCCAGGAAATCGGCGTGGCCTGCGTCCCCGGCTCCAGCTTCTACAACCACGCGCAAGACGGGGCCTCCCAGGTCCGCTTCACCTTCTGCAAGAAAGAAGAAACCCTGACCGCCGCAGAATCCCGCTTCGCCAAACTGCGCGCCTAAGCCATCCTGAACCGCCGCGTGCTTCCCGATTCTTTTCGAGTACAATGGTTTCCCCGGACTTACCTCTGCGACATCCATCAGGAGAACAATATGCCTCTCAGTGCCTTGCTGCTGCGCGAGTTCGACTTGGAAATGCCCAACACGAGGAAGACCCTGGAGCGCGTGCCCGGGGCACAATGGGACTGGAAACCGCACGTCAAGTCCGGAACCCTCGGGTGGCTCGCCGGGCACGTCGCCACACTGCCCCGCTTTATCCTCACCACCATTCAGACACCAGAGTTTGAGATCGCCGGCGCGCAGTTCCCGCAGCCGAAGAACGCCGCCGAACTGCTCGAGACCTTTGACGATCTCAGCAAGCAGGCGCGAGCTGCCGTGGCGGCGCTCAGCGATACGCAGCTGGCTGAAACCTGGACGCTCAAGTGGAATGGCAACGTTTTGTTTGCCCTCCCGCGGTACGACGTCCTGCGCGTGCACTGCTTCAACCACCTGATCCACCATCGCGCGCAACTGACCGGTTATTTTCGCGCGCTGGATGTGCCGCTGCCCGCGCTTTACGGTCCGAGCGCGGACGAGCAGTAGCTGAAGCAGGGGAGCGAGCGGGCGGCGGGGTGGCGCAGGCATTGCCGCTTGCTCCCGCCAGCTTGCTCGTGCAGCTTGCGCCGCGACGTTGTGACCGGCGGCGCATCAAATTCCTAGGTACGGTCACTGGGGGAGGGCATTGTGGAAATTCCGGTAATTCTGAGCGCGGTGCGGACGCCCGTAGGGAAATTTCAGGGCGGGCTGGCGGGCTTTTCCGCCACGGAGCTCGGCGCCAAAGCCATCGCCGAAGCCGCGCGACGCGCGGGGCTCGACGGCCAGCAAATCGACGAAGCCATCATGGGCAATGTCGTGCAGGCTGGCCTCGGACAAAATCCCGCGCGACAGGCGGCACTAAAAGGCGGCTGCGCTCCGCGCGTGGCGGCGCTAACGATCAATAAGGTTTGCGGCTCGGGACTAAAAGCCGTGGCCCTGGCCGCGCAGGCCGTACAGCTTGGCGAATCGGAAATTGTGGTCGCCGGCGGCATGGAGTCCATGTCCAACTGCCCCTATCTGCTGCCGCAAGCGCGCTCCGGATATCGCATCGGCGACGGCAAGCTCGTCGACTCGATGATTCACGATGGTTTGTGGGACAAATACGAAGACTTTCACATGGGTATGACTGGCGAACTCGTCGCGGAAAAGTATGGCATCACCCGCGACGAGCAAGACCGCTTTTCCTTAGAGAGCCACCAAAAGGCCGTGCGGGCGCGTCGATCGTGTTTTTTTGAAGGGCAAATTCTGCCCATCGAGGTTCCCCAGAAAAAAGGCCCGCCACTGGTGGTCCGTTACGATGAATCCCCGCGCGAGGACACCTCCCTGGAGGCCCTGGGCAAATTGCAACCGGCCTTCAAGAAAGATGGCACGGTCACGGCGGGCAACGCTCCGGGCACCAACGACGGCGCCGCAGCAGTGATTGTCAGCAGCGAGCGGCACGCAAAAGTGCTCGGGAAAAAACCCATGGCACGTATCGTGGCCCAGGCCACGAGCGGCGTGGAGCCGAAGTGGGTGATGATGGCCCCGGTCGAGGCGGTGGAAAAACTTTTGTCCAAGACCGGCTGGGACCGCGATAAAGACGTGGATCTGATCGAGCTGAACGAAGCCTTCGCGGTGGCCGCCATAGCCGTAACCCGGCAGCTCCGACTCGATCCTGCAAAGGTAAACGTGAACGGCGGGGCCGTAGCCATCGGCCACCCCATCGGGGCCTCCGGCGCCCGCATCCTGGTGACGCTGCTCTACGAACTCGAGCGCCGTAATTTAAAGCGCGGCATCGCCGCTCTCTGCCTCGGCGGCGGTAACGCCGTGGCTCTCGCCGTCGAACGATATTAGCCGGGGACAGGTAAATTCCGCCGGGGTGCGCGACTCTTTTGGGCACTCTAAATCAGCCGCAATCTTGTTGCTTTCGCCCTCTTTCATGCTGGGCAATACAGCGCGGCGGGCCTTCCTCGGAATCCATCTTGCCCGTAAAGGGGGACGGCCTGCGCGCCGCGCCGGGAAGCCACTCTACAGCCGGTAAGCTGACGAGAAAGTCCTCCGGCTAAGGCTAAGCCGGCGCGGCTATTTCGGAGGTCACGGATGGCTTCAGGTCGCCGCCGCAGTTCGGGCAGAATTTGTCGATCTCCGACACTTCCTGCTTGCACTGCGGGCACGCGGGATGAAGATTATTTTTGCAGTTGGGACAATAATTGAAACGCGCGCCCACCGTGGCGCCGCACTGCGGACAGGCATAGGGGAGCGGTTCGCGCATAAAAAAGTACAGCAAAAATCCAATCGCGAGATACGCGGGCGAAAGCACCAGAATCAGCAGCAGCCACAGACCCGCATGCATGCCGCGACGGCGGGCGTCGCGATATACATATCCGAGCAGGAACAAGTATCCGGCGAGGAAAATGGAAAATGCGGTGATCACCCCGGCCAGGGCGAGCGACGCAAGTGCGGGGTTGTTGCGCAGGTCGTTGGGCCAGATTTCGTGGTGTCGCGGCACGTAATCCGGGCTGCTGTAAATCATCAGGTTATGCCCCAGGTTCACAGACGTCCCAATCACGATAGCCAGCACATACAGCACTAGCACGCCAATCCGCAGCCATTTGGGAACCACGCGGAATTCCTCTCGAAAGGTGCTGCGCTCGCGCTTGCGGCGAAAACGGATCAGCCGCATGCGTTCCCCAAACGATGTGCTTACGCGATTTTGATAGTCGGCCATACTTTCCTCGATTCGGACTGCGAAACTTTTTTTAACCGGCGCTGCCTTGCTCGTGCCACCACGAAAACCCCGGGCCTCAATTGCCGCTGAACCTGCGGCGCGGGATCTCCGCCAGCAAAATCCCGCCCGCGATCAGCGCGGGAATCAGCCACCACAATCCGAAGCCCAGTTGCAAGGCCAGCTTCGGAACATGCAAACGCTCGCCCGCCCACACAAACAACTGCCAGATATACGGCGCGGTGGCGATGCCCAGCGCCCAGGAGATTCCCGCGATGGCCCAGACGGCGAAACTGCGCGGTTCCCGCTCCAGCAATTGCTGCGCGCGCAAGCGCACACGAAATTGCGCGCGGCTGGCAAGGCCGGAGGGGAACGGAATGGAAACGGTGCGCAACGCGCGCAACGCCGATTCCGTGGATTCGGCCAGCGCGCAACATTCGGCGCAGTTTTGCAGGTGCGCGTCCAGCCACTCGCGCTCTGGGGCCGCGAGACCTTCGACGTGATGCTGGTCGATCAGTTGCTTGGCGCGGACGTGAAGGTCAGCGCTCCTGGAGTTTCCCGCTGGTTTGTTCATGCCGCGCCCCCCGTCAGCGTTTCCGTCATGACCACGCGCATGGCTTCCAGCCCGCGATAGAGCCGCGTCTTCACTGTGGAGACCGGCAGGTGCATCACCGCGGCGATTTCATCGAGTTGCAACTCTTCGTGAAAACGCAGCACCACCACTTCGCGATAAATCAGCGCGATTTTTTCAAGCGCAACCCGTACGGCGTGATCTTGTTGATCGCCGATCGCCGCATGCAAGGGCGAAGGATTGCGGGTATCCGCAATTTGCAGCGGCGCTTCCTGCGCAGGATCGGTCAGGGTGTCCAGGCTCTGCACTTTTCTCTGGCGCTGCCAGTCAATTACCAGGTTGCGAGCGATGGTAAAGAGCCAGGCCTCGAATTTCGATTTGCCATCGTACTGATGTCCGCGCTCGAGCACACGGATCCAGGTTTCCTGGAAAAAATCTTCGGCGCGCTCGCGATGCGAGGTCAGATACAGCAGGTAGCGAAACAAGCGGTACTGATATTGCTCGATCAGCTGATCGAGCAACTCGGGATCGCGGCGCTTCAAGCCTTCGGCCAAAGCGCGCGTGTCGCTCGTGTCAGCGCCCATCAGCCTGGAGAAAAGTGACCTCGCGCCGTTGAAAGAACGCGGCAGTGAGGGAGCTTGTGCAACAGAAACTGTGCATGGCGTGCTCATTCTACTCACAAGTACGAGGCCACCCGGCAAAAAGACTCATGCCCCTCGCGGGCCGCCAAGTCGCGCCTGTTAAACGACTTAGCGCAGCTTGCCGGTAAATGTAGTAGAGTGAACGGCCATGATTTGCCCGAAATGCCATGCGGAGTACCGCGAAGGGTTCATCGTTTGCACGGACTGTAGCGTCAAGCTGGTGCGGCAAGTTCCCCGTCCGCCCGTGCCTGCTGCGCCGCCCTCCACCTTTCAAGATTCCCGAGACGACGAATCTGTCGGCGAGGCTCCCGCCGACGAGGACCCTTTCTGCGCGTTTTGGCAGGGCGAGGACTCCCGCGTCCACGCGGAGCTTTGCGCTGTGCTCGAGGAAGCCGGCATCCCGGTCAAAACCGTGCGCCGCGAGGACCACCTCTTCCGGCTGAGCGCGACCAGTGCGCTGAAAATTGGCGTGCCGTTCTCTCTTTACGAAAAAGCCGAAGCTGCGGTTCAACAAGCCTTTGGCGGGAGCGAGGAACTCGCCGAAACGGAGCGCCTGCTAGAGGCCCCGGAGGAAACCCGCGACGATCCGCGCGCCTGGGGCCCAGGGGCTCATGACCCCGAAGGCGACCAGCGCGCCCGCGCCCATTTCGATCCCCGGCATTTCTCTCCCGAGGAGGCCACTGCCGAAGTGTGGTCCGGCACGGACTCCCACCTCGCGGAATTTCTCAGGAGTTCCATCGCGACCAACGAAATTCACTGCCGGTCGGACAAGGATGGCACGAGGCATCGCCTGCTGGTATTGCCCGGCGAGGCCTGCCGGGCACGCGAAATCGTGCGGGAAGTTGTGGAAGCCTCGCCGCCGGATGAGTGACGGGCACGTTCGCGTCGTAAGCCAGCTGGTGTAGACTGAACACGCGGCGGTGCCTTGCCCCCACTGACGCGGCGCTGCTGGTTTCCTCCCTAGACGAGCGACACGCGCGCAAAATTCCAGTCGAAACGAGGCCGCATGTCTGACGCAACTCCTGAAGGTTCCTTTGTGACGCTGTGGGCCGGAGAAGACGACGCCCTGCACATGGACTTGCTGGAAAGCCTGGAAGGCGCGGGCATTCCCTTCAGCGATAAATCGCTGGGCGACGATGAAACGGCGCCCACGGCGGATCCGCTGCCTATTGATTGGAAGCCGCGTTTCGGTTTCGAAATCGCGGTATCGTCCAGCGATCTCGAGCCGGCGCAGGCGATTCTTGAAACATTGCTCGACCGCGAACCCGCCAACATGGAGATTCCCGCGGAACCTCTGGGCGCCGGCCCGCTGGCAGGCATGCCTCCCGTAACCGAGGGACCGTCCACTCTGGCGGTCTGGTCTGGGAGCGAGGAAAGCCTCGCGAAGTTCGTTATGAGCGCGTTGACAGAAAATCACATCCCCGCGCACTACGACACCACCACGCTGCAATTCGTCATCCTGGTGGCGCCGGCCAACGAAGCCCGCGCCCGCGAGATCGTCCGCGAGGTTACCGAGGCCAGCCCACCCGCATGAGCCGGGCCAGACGCCTTTTCTCCGGGGCGAGAAGCACATGACACTTCACACCATCAAGACCATCGCGGTGCTTGGTGCAGGCACCATGGGCAACGGCATTGCTCACGTTTTCGCGCGCGCCGGCTATCACGTAATTCTGCGCGATGTGGAGCAACGCTATCTTGAACGCGGCCTGGAAACCGTCGCGAAGAATCTCGATCGCGAAATCAAGAAGGGCAAGCTGCCAGAAACAGAGCGCGCGGGGATACTGGCTCGAATTTCTTTGGTTACCGAAATGTCGGCCATTGCTTCGGCCGATTTTGTGGTCGAAGCCGTCCCGGAAAAAATCGAAATTAAGCGCGCCGTGCTCGGCGAGGCCGACGCCATGCTCGGCAAAGACGCCATCCTGGCCAGCAATACATCGTCAATCGCCATGACCACGCTGGCGGCCATGACCGGCCGGGCCGACCGCTTCGTAGGCATGCACTTCATGAATCCCGTGCCCATGATGGCGCTGGTCGAGGTCATTCGCGCGCTGCAAACATCCGACGCTACCTTCGCGACCACCATGGCCTTGGCCGAAAAACTCGGCAAAAAACCCGTGGCGGTAAACGACGCCCCGGGCTTTGTCTCGAATCGTGTCCTGATGCCCCTCATCAACGAAGCCGCCTATTGCGTCCTCGAGGGTGTAGCCACCGCCGAAGCCGTCGACGCGGTGATGAAAACCGGCATGAATCATCCGATGGGTCCTTTGGAGCTGGCCGATTTCATCGGCCTCGACGTCTGCGTGGACATCATGCACGTGCTGCAAGAAGGCCTCGGCGATCCAAAATATCGCGCCTGTCCGCTGCTGAAAAAATACGTGGCCGCAGGCTGGCTGGGGCGCAAGACCGGGCGCGGTTTTTTCAGTTACGGTTGAAAAACTGTGGAAAACCAGCTGGGCCAGGCCATAAGCCCCACAAAATGAATGTGGTACAGAAGCGAAGAAGAAGCGAAAATACCATTTGCTTTTTGTTCGCCTTCTTGCTACTTTCACTTTCGCGGTTTTCAACAGGTGCTCTGTGCATGTTCTTTCCGCCCGTTACGCAAACTGTCTCGAACGTGAGAGACTCGCTAAAGGAGTTCGGCGAGGCCCGCACGCGCGGCCGCAATATATCCGGATTGCGGCAACTCGCGGTTCTCGAGCGCAAGGCTCTCGAGCGGCGCGGGAGTCAGGTGGCGGCCCGGCTGAGCGAGCACGCACGGTTGCCCCGCTGTGCCGCCGAACGACTCGCTGACAATGGGTCGGCGTTCTGGTAAACCGAGTGCTAAGCTGCCCGGCCAGTAACGGCCCCCGAAGCGGCCCAGTGCTTTCCCGGCACTGCAGCCGCTTTAGACGAGCCGCAAGGACTGGTCCCGAGTTTCAGGTATTACGGCTGCCGCTGCCTCCCCGCTGGGCGCCGATTTTCTCTACCGAGGTGTGAAATGGCTGACGATAAATCAAAACTTCTCGAAGCAGCAATATCCCAGATTGAAAAGTCTTACGGCAAAGGATCCATCATGCGGCTGGGCAGCCGCGACGTGCTGGTGCCGGTCAGCGTAATCCCCAGCGGATGCCTCTCGATAGATGCTGCGCTGGGCGTAGGCGGTTTCCCGCGCGGTCGCGTTATCGAGATTTACGGGCCAGAATCGGGGGGCAAAACCACCATGACCCTGCACGTCATCGCCGAAGCGCAAAAGCTCGGCGGCCAGGCGGCGTTCATCGACGCCGAGCATGCCCTCGATCCTATTTATGCGCGTAAACTCGGCGTGGATGTGGACAACCTGCTTGTCTCGCAACCCGATCACGGCGAACAGGCGCTGGAAATCGCCGAGACCCTGATCCGCTCGGGCGGCGTCGACGTGGTCGTGGTCGACTCTGTCGCCGCTCTTGTCCCCAAGGCCGAACTCGAAGGCGACATGGGCGATCCGCAGATGGGTTTGCAGGCGCGGCTGATGTCGCAAGCGCTGCGCAAACTCACCGCCATCGTCTCCAAATCCAACACCTGCCTCATTTTCATCAACCAGATTCGCGAAAAGATCGGCGTGATGTTTGGCAACCCGGAAACCACCACCGGCGGGCGCGCGCTGAAATTTTACGCCTCCATGCGCGTGGATATTCGCCGCATCCAGGCCATCAAAGAGGGCGACAAGGTGGTCGGTTCGCGCACGCGCGCCAAGATCGTCAAGAACAAGGTAGCCGCGCCCTTCCGTGAAGCGGAATTCGACATCATCTATGGCGAAGGCATTTCGCGCGAAGGCGACCTCATCGACCTGGGCGTTGACAAGGGCGTCCTTGAGAAGAGCGGCACGTGGATCAGCTACGGCGGAGAACGCCTGGGCCAGGGCCGCGAAAACGCCCGCGTCTTTCTCAAGGAAAACAAAGACATCCGCAACAAGCTGGAACTGGCTCTGCGCAAGAAGCTGGAACTCGCGACACCCCACAACTCCGACGGCAGCTCATCGGCCCCTGCGGCATCCGCCACCAACGGTCACAGCGATAAGGCTACCGCAGCCGCGGCCGGAGCTTCCGTGGGCGCCAATGCCGCAAAGCCCAGGCCACTTCCGGCGCGCTAGCCCGGGGCGTCAGCATTGATCCTGTGCGCACGGCAGGCGAGTGCCTTAGGCGGCTTCCGCCGTTCTCTATCGCTACGCTTGCCGGCGGCGGCCAGTCCCGGATCCGAGCGGACGGACATGCCACCTTGCATTTCAGTGTTGTTCGACTGAATCAGCCTTTGCCTTCATCAGCACTCGGTCCGTAAATGGACGGGACGGGCACGTCGAGCAGCCGCAGGTAAACCGAGAGCTGGCCACGATGATGCACCACGTGATTCATGAACATGGCGCGAACGGCCTGCGCCCTGGGCATGGCAAAGATGGTCTTGCCTGCGCTGCTCAACTTCCACATTTTGGCCAGGTGCTCGTCGCTGGCGCCGGCGATTACCGGGCGCGCCGCCGCCGTTTTCGTGTCGAACACCTCAAGCAGATGCTGGCGCGATTCCGCAATCGTCGGCTTGCGGGGCGCCTCGCCTTCTTTGGGGGCGAAATCGAGTTGGTCGAGTTGGATTATGCTGATCACGAAACCGGGCAGTTCAGCGAGGTGGCCGGCTAGGCGGCCGAGGGTCATGGATTTCTCGTGCGGCTTCCACGCGAGCTTATCTTCCGGGACGCGCTCAAGAAGCGTGCGCGTGGTTTTCATCTCGTGATCGAATTCAGGAATCAACGCCTGACTGAAGCTCATTTCATCCTCCTGCGCGGACATGCAAAAGAGTGTACAGCAGCGGGACCAGCCTGACCTGCGCGCGGAGGCTGCGCCCGGCTTACGGCGGGCCAAGGAGGGGAGTACAATTCGCAAATGGCTCACGAACTGAGCACTTCTTATCTGAAAGATTCCATTTCGCTGTTGCGCTACTACAAAAAGCTCGGCGAAAATGCCATGGCGCAATGCCCCGAAGCCGGCCTGTTCGCCACGCTCGACCGGGAAAGCAACTCGGTTGCGATTATCGTGAAGCATCTTGCCGGGAATATGCGTTCGCGCTGGACCGATTTTCTGACCAGCGACGGGGAGAAACCCGACCGCAATCGCGACAGCGAATTTGAAGAGCCGCCCGAAACGCGCGCGGAACTTCTGGCCCTGTGGGACGCCGGCTGGACAATTCTCCTGCACTCCCTGGAATCGTTGAGCGATGCGGATTTGAACAAAACCGTGATGATTCGCGCGGAAGCGCATTCCGTGATGCAGGCCATCAACCGGCAACTGGCACATTACCCGCTGCATATCGGGCAGATCGTCCTTCTAGCCAAGCATTTTGGCTGCGACAACTGGAAATCGCTGAGCGTTCCGCGCAAGGCTTCGGCGCAATTCACCGCCGATGTGGCCGCAGGAAGAAAATCGCAGCGCTGAGGGAACTCCCCTGCTGTCATTTTGAAATCCGTTCACGTTTTGGAGAGGACCAGTGCTTTTGTGAGTGCCGCAGCAAAAAGCAGGCCCGCGCTAGGCGCGGCATGACACGCTGTTTAGATTTCGCGAAGGTTGGAGACACGCAGCCGTACGGGCCCCCATGAGCGCAACCTTATTTGACATCACGCCGCTGCCGGACAGCGGACTGCAACTGAACGAAGCGCAGCGGCGCGCCATCACTCACGGCGCGGGACCGCTGCTGGTGATCGCCGGTGCGGGCACCGGGAAGACGCGGGTGATCACCGAGCGTATCAAGCACCTGCTTTCCTCCGACGATTCCCTGCTCGGCGAAAATGTTCTGGCCCTGACGTTCACCAATAAAGCCGCGGGCGAGATGCGCTCGCGCGTAATGAAAAACGCGGGCGAACGGGCCAAGGGCGTCACCATCGAAACGTTCCATTCTTTCTGCCAAAGTTTGCTGAAAGAAATTGCGCCCGGCCGCGCGGTACTGGAAAAGGTCGACCATTGGATTTTGCTGCGCCGGGATATGCGCCGGCTGAACCTTGAGAAATACCGCAAACTCGCGGAGCCGGGACAATTCCTTAACGATTTTCTGCAATTCTTCTCGCGCTGCCAGGACGAACTGGTCAGCAGCGCGGACTACGCCCGCTTTGCGGAAGGAGAAGCGCAAAAACTCGAGGCCGAGCGCGGCCAGCTCGACGAAGACACCTACCGCGAGCGGCTCGAGGAGGTCGCCAAGCAACAAGAAATCGCAAGGGCCTATCGGGCCAGCGACGATTTGCTGCGCGAAAAGAACGCCGTCGCCATCAACGGATTGATCAGCGACGCGGTGGGGTTGCTCGACAATAATGCGGAGAAACGCGCAACCCTGCGGGCCCGTTACAAGCACATTCTGGTGGACGAATTTCAGGACACCAACATCGCGCAACTGAGATTGCTGGAATTGCTGTGCGCCGAGCCGCGCAACATCGTGGTGGTCGGCGACAACGACCAGGCCATCTATCGCTTCCGCGGCGCTTCCTTCGGCAGTTTCAAAATGTTTCTGGAACGCTTCGCGGGGTGGCGCGCCGGGCAGGATTCGGGACCGTTCCGCGTAGCCCTGACGGAAAATTATCGCTCCACTCCGAATATTCTGCGCGTCGCGCAACAGGTGATCGGCCTGAACGAAGTTAGCGCTGATTTTCCCACGAAAATTCTTTCCCCCAATAAAGCGGAAGGCCGGCGCATCCGCATCGCGGAATTGCCGGACAAGGACAGCGAGGCGCGCTGGGTGGCCGGCGAACTGGAGCGCATACACGGCGCGGGACGGCGCTGGACGGATTTGGCGGTTCTGTATCGCCAGCATGCACATCGCGATGAACTGGTCGAAGAGTTGTCACGCCGTAAAATTCCCTTTGTCATCACCCGGCTTTCGATTTTGGTGCATCCGCTCATCCGCGATGTGCTGGCGTACTTGCGGCTGATCGCCAAACCCTACGATGACGTGGCCTGCGCGCGCATCCTGGCCATGCCCGCGTGGCAGATGCAGCCCGAAGACCTGCTGCGCTTCGCGGAGCGGGCCAAGAGAGAGCGCCGCCCCATCTACGATATTTTGCAGTCGCCGCAGGGCGAATTGGCCTTCGACGTATCGCGCGGAAGCACCGATGAGTTGCGGAAATTTCTGCTGGCGCAGCGCAAGCTGCTGCGACGCCGCACCGCGCGGGAAATTCTGGCTGAACTGCTGGAATGGCTGGAAATTCCGCAGCGCGCCAGCCCGCGGGACCGCAAAACCATCGGGCGGCTCTCGGAATTCATGAAGGAGTGGGAGCCCAAGAGCGAACGCCGGGATCTCGCGGAATTTCTTGAGTATCTCGACTATTACGAGCAAGCGGGCGAAAACATCTGCCTGGAAGACGATGCGCCGGGCGATGCCGTACAACTCATGAGCGTGCACGGCGCGAAGGGCCTGGAGTTCCAGCACGTCTTTCTGTTGCGCGTAAACAGCCGGTCGTTTCCCTCGAGCAAACGCTCGCCGCTATTTGAGTTTCCCACAGCTTTGATGAAGGAAGAGTTGCCGGACGGAGACTTCCATATTCAGGAAGAGCGGCGGCTGTTTTATGTGGCCGTCACGCGCGCGGAAGAACGCCTGACCATCACCACTCTTAGTGAGAAAAAGGGCAAGGTCCCCGTCTTTATCGAAGATATCGTGATGGAACCGGCCATCAAGCGGCGGGACGTGCAGCAACTGGCGCCCAAGGTCTCGCAAGGGAGGGGGGAGCCCGCGGAAGGAGCGCTGCTTTTTCCCGCCGGCGAACTATTCCCTGCTTCTTCCGCGCCGGCAAAGATTTTCTCGCGCATCGGCGAGTGGTCGGAAAGATATCGCACGACTATTCCTGAGCCCTTGCGGCTTAGTCCGTCGGCCATCGAGTGCTACCGGAAATGTCCGGCGCAATACTTGTTCGAGAAGTTGTGGTCCATCGATGGCGCGCCGAAGGCTACGCTGACGTTCGGGCGTGTGATACACCAGACCATCAAGCGTTTTGTAAACGAACTGCGCAAAGGCAACCGCATCGCCTTCGACGAAGTGAAGCGCCTCTTTGATACCGAATGGTCGGAGCGCGGTTTTGAAGATGAATACCAGCAGGATGAATACCGCAAAGACGGGCTCGAACAGCTGCGCGTGTTCTACGCGGCCATCATGGCTGCCACCCCGGAAATTATGGAACAGGAAAAAGCGTTTGAATTGCCCATGGCCAACAATGTGATCGTCAACGGGCGCTTCGACCAGATCAATTCGCTCGGTGGGCCGCGCAGCAGGGACGTGGAGATTGTCGATTACAAGACCGGGCGTCCGCGCACGGATGAAGCGGCGCGCAAGGATTTGCAACTCAGCATCTACGCGCTGGCGGCTACGGAAATCTTTGAATGGAATCCGGTACGGCTGGTTTTCCATTATTTGCAGAACAATTTGGTGCAGATTACCACGCGAGACAAAAAGCAGTTCGAAGAGGCGGAAAAGATTGTTCAGGAAACGGCCGCGGATATTCGCGCCGGATCATTTGCCGCCAAGCGGGGGTTTATTTGTAAAAGCTGCGCTTACCGGATGATCTGCCCCGAGCACGAGTCCCATATTTGATTTTGCGGAGAGCGGCGGCTTGCCGCCGCTCTTCCGCCGCAAGCATGGACGCAGTTCCATCAGATGCGCCGTGCAAACGGACCGGCTCCCGATCGGCGATGGCCGTTACGTGGCCAGCTTCAGGCCAGGGCGCGGACCGCGAAAGCGGCTTCAAGCCGCCGCACTCGAAATACGTGCTACTTCTGCAGGCCGCTGGTGTAGTAGCCTTCGCGGGCCGTGACGTTCAAACCTTCGCGCTCGATGCGGACTTCGATGGAGTGATAATCGGCACCGCGATCCGTGCCGTTCGGCGAGTAATAAAGCGTGTACTGATGGCGGGCTTCTTCCGTCACGCGCCCATAGAGTTCTTCCATGGCGTTGCGTCTCAGCGCGTAGTAAATGTCGCCGCCGCTGGCGTGCGCGTACTCCGACAGGCGCAGGAATTTGCGGTCGAACGTGGCGCTGCCCACCCCCACGCTGAATACGGAAATATTGTCGCGCAGCAGTTCATGCACAACGGTCTTATAATTATTGGTGTTGAATTTTGCGCCATTCTCACCGTCGGAAATCAGCAGAATTATCTTGCGCCGGTCATGTCCGCGATCTTCCAATAATTTGGCCGCGCTGTAAACGGCGTCATCGAGCGCCTTGGTGTGCTGGCTCCTGATAATTTGCGTAGAGCCGTATTGATCCGGCTGATTCACGCCCGGCGCCGCCTGGCCGTTGATGGTCGGGCCGCTGAAGGGCCCGCCACCGGAGGCGATGGTGTTCGGCTTGCTGTCATCGAGCGGCAAGCG
>JBEKSZ010000019.1:0-42332 GCA_049516615.1 Candidatus Acidiferrum sp.
CGGGCAGGGCGAAGTCCACGCTACCGTCGCCGGTGTGTACGGTCCAGGTCGAAGCCATCTTCGAACCAGGCTGAGCGTGAGCGTCAATGCTCCCATCACCGGTCTTTAGCATCAGGCCGTCGAAGCGGCCGGCAACGGTGATGTGGCCGTCGCCAGATGTGGCCTCCAGCGTGCCGTCCAGGCCGCGCGCTTCAATGTGACCATCTCCCGTATGCAGGCGAATCGTTCCTTTGGCGCCATCAACCGTGATCGAGCCGTCGCCGGTATCGACGTCCAAATTGCCGCTAACGGACGCGGTTTTGACGGAACCGTCGCCGGTATGTACCTTGAGACTGCCGTCGAGGGCCTGGGTTTCGACCGAGCCATCGCCGGTTTCGATCTGGCTGTCGGCGCTCTGCGGCATGTGTACTTCAATCTTCAGGCTGCGCGAATTGTGTCCCCAGGAAAACCCCCAATGCCCGGCCAAACGTGCAGTCAGTTCGACGCGGTCGCCATCCTGGCGGGAGTCAATGCGCAGGTCTCTATTCAGCTCGTAACCCATGTAGATGACATGAAACTCAACGCTCTTCGAGCCGGGAGAAGTGACCAGGTGAACGCTGCCATCGTTGGTGTCCACGTGCACTTGCGCGCGCCCGGACACAGTGTAGGTCTTGACCACTTCTTCGGCGCGGGCGGTTCGGGGCAACGCCAGCGCGGCCAAGAGCGTGAACAGCAGAGCGAACGCCGTGCCGAGGCACATGCCGCTCTTTCCTGTCATGCGGGTTGAGGTCAGGTTCATTACCGGGAACTCCCTTAAGCGGAGATAACTCAGAGATCCTTGCCGTTCACATCAAGGTACGCACGATGGGCCGAAAAGGTTCCCTTTACCTTCACTTTCCGGACATAAAGTCGTTGAGCTGCGCATACGTGTAGCCCGTTTTGGTGAACGAGAACGTGCCGCGTTCCTTCATTTCTCTGGCGGCGGCGAGAAAGCCGCTTAGAGCCGCGCGAGACAGGCCCGATCCGATACTGATGCGGCGAGCTCCTGCCCCAGCTAGATCGGCCGTGGTAAAGCCGTTTGCCCCGGCGAGCACATTGGCCGGTTTCGGCGCCACGGCGGTGCAGATGGCGCGAATTTCCTCGAGAGTGCGCAGGCCCGGGGCGTAGAGCACATCGGCACCGGCGGCGGCGAAGGCCCCGAGCCGGCGGATGGTGTCTTCCAAGTCATAGACGCCGTGGAGAAAATTCTCCGCGCGGGCGGTCAGTGTAAAAGGGAAGGGCAAAGCACGTGCCGCTTCCACGGCTGCGGAGACGCGTTCCACGGCACGGTGGTGTTCGTAGATCGGATGCCGCTCATCACCGGTGGCATCCTCGATGGACCCGCCGACCAGCCCGGCTTCGGCCACCAGGCGAATGGTCTCGGCCACGGTATCGGGGTCGTCCCCGAAGCCATTCTCTAGATCTCCGGAAACCGGCAGATCGCAGGCGGCTACGATCGCACGAATATGTCCAAGGACTTCGTCTCGCGTGACCAGGCTCTCGCCGTCACGCCGACCCAGGGAAAATGCGAATCCGGCGCTGGTTGTGGCTAAGGCCGGGAATCCCATCGCCGCCAAAATGCGTGCGGTACCCGCGTCCCAGGGGTTGGGGATGATGAATGCGTCCGGGCCCGCGTGCAGGGCGCGAAACTTTTGCGCCTTTTCGGCTTGAGTGGCCATTTGGCAGTGCTCCTCGTTGCGCCTCTGGCGCGGTGCGGCAAACTGCGGTTTGCTACCGGCCAGCGTTGCGCGCGGCCGGTTTCCTGGCAGTGGGGCGTGCAGCGCCGGCACCGCTCGCCATAGGGGAAGGGCTGGCGCCGCTTGGCTTGGGGCGCAGCGCGGCTAAAAACGCGTCGAGCGGGCGAGCGTTGATGACCTCCTGCGCCGTGAGCCAACCCCGCCGCGCCATGGTCACGCCGAAGTGGATGTAGGACAGGGCGCGGGCGTCGTGGGAATCGGTTGAGATGACCACCTTCACGCCGCGCTCTTTGCACATGCGGAGATACACATCCTTCAGATCCAGGCGGTCGGGATAGGAGTTGCATTCCATGGCCACGCCATATTTCGCGCAAGCGTCGAGAATCTTCGCCATGTCGTAGTCCAGCTCTTCGCGGCGCAGCAACAGGCGGCTGGTGGGATGTCCGATAATCTGCGTGTAGGGATTGGCGATGGCCGCGAGCATGCGCGCGGTCATGGCCTCGCGGTCGAGGTTGAAATAGGTGTGGACGGAGCAGACCACTACGTCGAGTCGGGCGAGTAGGCCGTCGGAATAATCAAGCTGCCCGTCTTTGAGGATGTCGACTTCAGCGCCAGCCAGAACCCGAATTCCTAGATTCTTATCGTTGGCGGCGTGCAAATTGCGGATGTGCTCGCTCATGCGCTCTTCACTCAAGCCATTAGCAATGGTGACCGATTTGGAATGGTCGGTGATGGCGATGTATTCGTGGCCCAAGGCCTTGGCCGCCAGGGCCATTTCTTCGATGGTGTTTTTCCCGTCGCTCGCCGGGGTGTGCATTTGCAGATCCCCCTTCATGTCCGCGAGGGTAACTAATTTCGGCAGCGCGTGTTTTTCGGCGGCCTCGATTTCGCCGGTGTTTTCCCGCATTTCGGGCGGAATGAAGTCCAGTTTCAGCTTGCCGTAGATTTCCTGCTCGGTGGCGCCGGCTACGGGTTTCTCACCCTTCAGCGTGGCCAGGCAATACTCGTTCAGGGTGTAGCCCATGTCATTCGCGCGCCCGCGCAGCTTTACGTTGTGTTCTTTGGAACCGGTAAAATACAGTAAAGCCGCGCCGAAATTCTGGCGTTCGAGCAGACGAACGTCCACCTGCAGACCGCTGTCCAGCGTGAAGCTGACTTTGTTGCCGCCGTGGGCGAGAGTTTGCTCCATGCGCGGATACTTCAGAATGTGGTCGGAGATGGCGTCGATTTTTTTCTGGCTGGTGAAGCCTTCCGCGAGAATCAGCAACAAATCCAGATCGCCCACAGTTTCTTTCCCGCGGCGCAGCGAGCCGGCCGGAGTGATCGAATCGATCCCTTTGCCAAACTTTTCGATGAACAAAATAAGCTCGGCGGCAGCAGCTTGCACCTGGTCCCCGCGAAAACGCCCGGTGGAACGCTTGTAGGTCTCCACGGCTTTGAGAATGTTTTGTTCGGTCTTTTCGCCAAAGCCCGCCACGTCCCGCAATTTTCCTTCGCTGGCCAGTTTTTCCACGTCGGCGACCGTGGCAGCTCTAAAGTTGGACCACAAGAACGCTACCTTTTTGGGTCCAAGCGATTGCAGGGTCATGACTTCCAGCAAGCTGGCGGGAAATTTCTTGAGCAATTTCTGCCGCAAGCTGTAATCGCCGGTTTTCAGAATCTCCTGGATGTGTTCCGCCATGCGGTCGCCGATGCCCGGGAGTTCTGTCAGTTTTTTTGGATCTTCGGCGATTTCTGCGATGGATTCGTGCATTCCGGCAATCATCTCGGCGGCTTTTTCGTAGCTGCGGTACCGGCCGATCATGGCCCCGTCGATCTGGAGCAATTCCGCGGTTTCGCGAAGGATCCGGGAGAGCGATTTGTTGTCCATGCCGCCCAGTATAAACCCCCGCAGGGCTTGCGCGACATCCTCGGAGCGGATCGCGGAACCCGCGCGAATCGCGCAGTCCCGGGCTTGCGGTTACCTGGAACGGCCGGCGAAAAACAGGAGCCGCTCAAAAAAAAGCCGGTGGAGGGCGCTCCACCGGCGTAAACCCAACAGCGTTATGAATAAATCGAATTATTGCGGACCGCTAGGTATTGGCTTTGGCCACGTTGGCTGCCTGAGGACCTTTCGGCCCCTGGACAATCTCGAACTCGACAGGATCTCCTTCCTGCAGAGTTCGGTAACCTTCGCCCGTGATCGCAGAATAATGCACGAAAACATCTGGCCCGTCATCGCGCCCGATGAAGCCGTATCCTTTCGAATTATTGAACCATTTGACCGTTCCTTGCACTGAAAAGGGACCTCCTGCCCGGAGACTCAAACGTTTCTGTCTGCAACGCAAGGCAGCAAGCCCCACGGCGCAGCACGGATAAATTGCGCGGAGTGTACCAGAATGAAACGACGTGTCAATAGGACAAACGAGAGAAACAAAGGTCGTTAGAACAGGTAGATACTTATGTAGTGAATCGATTTAACCAGCCTTGCAGATATATAGAATGTTTTATATTAGAAACTTGAAATAGTACAAAAGTCCCGCAACGGATTTGGCGTCTCGCAATTTTCCTTGTTGCATCATTTGTTCCAGTTCCTTGCGCGTGTAGCACTTGGCCACGATTTTCTCGTCTTCTTCCGGGCGGGCTTCTCCGGCCGTCAAACCCTGTGCCAGAAGAATGTACATGCGTTCCTCGAGAAAACCTGGGGTAGGAAAGACGTCTAGAAAAATTGTCAATTTCTTGGCGCGGTAGCCGGTTTCTTCCATCAACTCGCGCGCCGCGGCTTTGCGCGGAGCCTCGCCTTCGTCGATGCGTCCGGCCACCAACTCCCACAAATATTGTTTAGCTGCGTGACGGTACTGCCGAATCATCACGATGCGTCCGTCGGGCAGCACGGGCAAAACCACCACCGAACCGGGATGCGTGATCATCTCCCGCGTGGTGCGCACGCCGCTCGGCTCGATCACTTCGTCGCGCCGAATGCCAAAAATCGCGCCTTTGTAAATAATCTTGCTGGATAAGACTTTCGCCGTGCTCGACTTTTTCGCGGTCATGTTTTCCCTAAGAAACGTCCCCCCATTTTAGACGATAACTCGTCGGTCCGCACGGCGAGTTGGCTGTGGCGCAGGGCAGATTGCCCGGGCGCTCGCCACCCCCTATACTTAGCAGCGTCACGCAGCGGCGACATTCGTCTGCGGCTGATCGGGGACGCGGACCCGAATTCTGATATGGCTATTAACACCATCATAGTAGACGATGAAAAACCCGCGCGCGATGAGTTGGCGTTTCTGCTGAAGGCCTTCCCGGAGATCAACATTATTGGGCAGGGCCGCAACGGCGTCGAAGCCGTGGCCCTTATCAAGGAGCACGCGCCGGACCTGGTGTTCCTCGATGTGCAAATGCCAGGGCTCGATGGCTTCGGGGTGCTAAAGAAGCTCGTGGAACGCAAGATGAAAGTACCGCACGTGGTGTTCGCCACGGCCTTTGATCATTACGCGGTGCAGGCCTTTGATGTAAACGCCGTCGATTACGTATTAAAACCCTTCGACAAGGCCCGCATCTCGAAAGCCATCTCCCGCGCCAAGCGCGAAATTGAGGCGCAAGACAGCCCTGCCGACCGCCTCGAACAGCTCGTCAATCAACTCGGAGCCGGCAAGCCGGCCAGCACGCAGCCGGTCAAAATCCTGGTGAAATCGCAACAGCGCATGCTGCTGGTGGACGCCACCGACTTTATTTTTGCCAGCATCGAAGACGGATTAATTTCCGTCACCGCGCGCGATTGCGACGGCACTTCCAATTATCGGACTCTCGAAGAGCTAAACGCTGCCGTCGATTCCGAATCGTTCTGGCGTCCGCATCGCTCCTACCTGGTCAACATCCACCACATCAAAGAGGTCGTGCCCTGGTTCAAGTCCAGCTACATGCTCAAGATGAGCGACAAAAAGCAGACTGAAATCCCCGTAAGCCGCGTGCAAACCAAGCGCCTCCGCGAACTTTTCAAGCTGTAAGCTCATCGACCCCGATCGGCCGTCCCCTGTAGTGAAATGCATGAACGTGTTAGCATCGCCTATCGCAGTATTTGCGATTCGTGACCGACCCCAAGATGGATTTTTCTCTCAACGACCAGCAAAGACTAATCCGCGACACGGTGCGGCAATTCGTGGAAAGTGAAGTGCGGCCCACGGTGAAGGAGCGCGACCGCGCCGAACGCTTTCCTGCGGAAGAGATTCGCAAGATGGGCGCGCTCGGCTGCTGCGGTATGCTCATGCCCGAAGAATGGGGCGGAGCGGGCCTCGATCATATTCCGTACGTATTGATGCTGGAAGAAGTGGCACGCGTGGACACGGCGATGGCCACTTCGCTCGGGGTGACGAACTCGGCAGTGCAGCTTCCGCTGCTGAAATTTGGCAACCAAGCGCAACAGCAGAAGTATCTTCCGCGGCTGACGAGGGGTGAAATACTTGGGTCCTTCTGTCTTACCGAACCGCAAGCTGGGTCGGACGCGGCGGGAATCCAGGCGCGAGCCACGCGCGAGGGCGACAGGTTCAAACTGCAAGGTACGAAGTCCTGGGTGACCAATGGCAGTGTGGCCGGGATCTTCATCGTGTTCGCGAAAACGGATCCCCACGCTGGAGGCAAAGGCATCACTGCGTTTCTGGTCGAGCCGAATTTTCCCGGCTTTCGCGTGGGCCGGCACGAAGAAAAGATGGGCCAGCGATGTTCGCCAAGCGTAGAGATCCTTCTGGACGGCTGTGAGGTACCGGCAGAGAACCGTCTCGGCGAAGAAGGGCAGGGCCTCAAAATTGCGCTCAGCGCCCTGGACGACGGGCGCATTGGCATCGCCGCGCAAGCCGTGGGTTTGGCGGAAGGCGCGCTGGACGAATCCGTGAAATATGCCAAACAGCGACGCGCGTTCGGGAAAAATATCGCGGAGTTTCAGGCCATCCAATGGATGCTGGCCGATATGCAAACAGAGATTGAGGCGGCGCGCGGGCTGCTCTATTACGCGGCGTGGCTGGCCGACGCCCACCCCGGCAAAATGGGCGCGGCGTCGTCCAAGGCCAAACTGTATGCCAGCGAGATGGCCAACCGCGTGGTAGCCAAGGCGGTGCAGATTCACGGCAGCATGGGGTATTCGCGCGAGACGGATGTCGAACGCATGTACCGCGACGCGCGGGTGATCACCATTTACGAAGGCACCAGCGAGATTCAGCGGATGATCATCGCCCGCGAACTTTTGGGGGCTGGTCGAAGGTGAAATTCGGGGGATGCCGCTGTAAGCCCCGCTTCTCTGTATATGCGTAATTCTAGAGGAGTTCGCTTTTTTGTCTCTTGAAATGAAGACTTGCGAGGTCCTTCTGCGTGTTCACTGCAAAGAGAGATCGTTCGCTCGTGGGTGGGTCTGGCGTCGAGCTGGCTTTGCGGGAGAAAAGCAGGCGGAAGTCTGCGCCGCGAAGACGCCTTGCGCCATTCGGCACGGTAGAAGCGCCAGATTGCGGCAGCAAAACAGGCGGGAATTAGGAGCGTAGGTTGAGAACTGAAGCAGGCACAACACGCAAAAGAGTGGTGAGCGGCATGCGGCCGACCGGTCGGCTGCACATTGGGCACTATTTTGGGGCTTTGGCCAATTGGGTGCGGTTGCAGGAGGATCCCGCGTACGACTGTTTTTACTTCATCGCGGACTGGCATGCGCTGACCAGCGACTATGCCGACACCTCTGCCGTGGCGCAAAACACCATTGAAATTACCACGGACTACTTGGCTGCGGGGCTGGATCCCGCAAAAAGCGTGATTTTCCAACAGTCGCAAGTGCCAGAACATGCGGAATTGCATCTGCTCTTGTCCATGGTGACACCACTCGGTTGGTTGGAACGGGTCCCTACATATAAAGAAACCCTGGAGAACATCAAGGACAAGGATTTACATACCTATGGATTTCTAGGTTACCCGGCGTTGCAGACAGCGGACATCGTCATTTACAGCGAGGAATCGGTACCGTTATTTGTTCCCGTCGGGGAGGACCAGGTTTCCCACGTGGAGCTCAGCCGAGAAATAGTCCGGCGATTCAATACTTACTACGGCCTCGACGTGGATATGTCAGGAATCGATGCTGATAAGAAAGCTGCTGGCTTCATCGCGAGATTGTTGCCAAAACTCCATGCTCAAGATCTCGAATTATTCCACGAAGCGTGGCGACGGAGTATCAAATCCGCGGTCTTAGAATGGGGAATTGCAAATTTCTTCGACAAGATCGAACCGTATAGGAAATATTTCAAATATGCGGCGGAATTAACGGAGCCGCAGGTTCTGCTTACCACAACACCGCGCGTACCGGGGCTGGATGGACGCAAGATGTCAAAGAGTTACGGCAACGCCATCACCCTCAGCGAGAGCGATGCGAACATTCGCGCCAAGACGTTGGTTATGAAGACCGACCCCGCGCGCCAGCGGCTCAGCGATCCGGGCGACCCCGACAAATGCCCAGTGTATGATTGGCACAAGTTGTTTTCCGCCGGAGAGCCAGGCCGGCTTGAGTGGGTCGAAAACGGCTGTCGCACGGCGGCTTTTGGATGCAAGGTGTGCAAAACGGCGATGGCCGACAATCTCATCCAATGGATTGCGCCGGTGCGCGAGCGACGCGTCGAGTATGAGAAGCATCCGGGGCGGGTGCTGGAGATTCTGGATGCGGGGTCGAAGCGGGCGCGGGGCGTGGCGCAGTTGACGATGGAGCGGGCACGCGAAGCGGTCTTTGGATGGAAACGGAAGCGCGAGGAGATTCACGCCGGGTTTACGGAAGTGCACGATTCCCATGGTTGATGAGTTGGCGGAAAGAAAAAAGCCTTAATGCAGAGACGCCGGGAAACTGCCGGCGCTGCGAAGAGCGCAAGGATTATATGGCGACGCCGGGAAACAAGATGACCAGTGGGGCTTACAACATACACATACCGATGTATGAGGGGCCGCTCGACCTGCTGCTGGATTTGATCAAGAAGCAGGAGATGAGTATTCACGATATTCAGATTGCGAAAATCACCTCGCAGTACCTGGATTATCTGCACCAGCTCGAAAAGATGGACGTGGATGTATCCGCCGAGTTTATCTATATGGCGGCGACACTGATTTACATCAAATCAAAAATGCTGTTGCCGCCCGATCCCTTGGCTGGGCCGGAAGAGGCCGGCGGCGATCCGCGCGCTGAGCTGGTGCAGCGGCTTGTGGAGCATGAGAAATTCAAGAACGCCGCGCAACTCCTCTACCAGAAGCAGCAAATCGAAGAAAATGTATGGTCCAAGCCGGACAAGTCCCTGTACAACGATCAGGGCACGGAGAGTGATCTCGTCGTTTCGCTAGTGGATTTAGTCAAAGTCTTTCAGCAGGTACTCGACCGCCGCAAGGAAGTTTCGCGCATCGAGCTACGACACGAACAGTTTACCGTTGCGCAGATGGTGGCGCAGTTGCGCGCGCAAATCTTGGCTAGCGAAACTAACAGCGTAAACTTGATCCAGTTTTTCGAGGCTTGTCCGTCGCGGCACGCCATGATTGTGGCTTTCTTGGCCGTGCTCGAAATGGTCAAGCTGCAAGCCGTGGCGCTGGCGCAGGAATCGCAGTTCGGGGAGATCGTGGTGCGCAAGTACAAAGCGTTTGACACCGTCTTCGACGAGCAGGGCGAGATTCGCGCGATTGATGAAGAGTATCGGTGAAGGAAGCCAAGGTAGTCAGGGAAGTAGATGAGGCAAAGGAAGTAAAGGAGTCGCAGGCGGTCGCGGCCTGGGGCTGGAATCTGAAACTAGAGGAGCGTTGCAGATTGAATCTCCTTCTGTACTTCCTTTACGTCCTGGACCTAGCGCACCTCCCAAGAGGACCTAAATGACCAACGAAGAACGCAAAGCTGCACTGGAAGCGATTATTTACGCCGCTGACGAGCCGGCCACCGTCGAACAGCTGGCCTTGGCGCTGAATGAAGAGCGTCTCGCGGTGCAATCGTCGCTCGATGAACTCGTCGCCAGTTATGCTACGGAAGAGCGCGGCATCGAGATTCGCGCCGTCGCGGGCGGCTATAAGCTTTACACCAAGCCGCAGCACCACGACGTGGTGCGCCGCTTCATCAAGGGTCTCCGTCCCCCGCTGCGCCTGACGATGCCCGCGCTCGAAACGTTGGCGGTGATTTCCTACAAGCAGCCCGTGACCGGTCCGGAGATTGGCGAAATCCGCGGTGTAAATACGTCCGGCGTCCTGAAAACACTTCTGGACAAGCGGCTGATCACCACCGCGGGCCGTAAGGAAGTGATGGGGCGGCCCATCCTCTATAAGACTTCCAAGGAATTTCTGATCCGCTTTGGGTTGAGCGACCTGTCGGAGCTGCCCAGCTTGAAGGAATTCGAGGCCTTGGCCCGAGAAGCGCTGGGCAGTGACGAAGGCATGGTTGGCGAAGAAAACTATTCCGGCATGCAGCAGGAAAACCATGCTACGGCATCCGCGGCGGGCGAGGAAAGGGCGTCGCCCGATGCCAAGGAAGAGGGCAGCGATCAGGACCATGATCGCGGCCCGGCCACCGTCGGCAAGGATCTTCTCGAGGAAGAAAAGCTCGCTACCAGCGAAGGAATGCCCGCCGGCGAGAGTGACGAATTGCCAAAAGCGGAAGCCGCCGCAGGCGGCGAATAACAAAGGGGAACGCCAAGAGGGATCGCTCGCCGCGCTTGGAGGTGAGGAGTTTTCGCCGAACGCCTTGAACGCGCGCAAGACGCCGCGCGTCGGATTGGCCATATTGATGGCCTAGAAAGAGCAAATGGAAGAACGCTTGCAAAAAATAATCGCTCGGGCGGGCATCGCCTCGCGTCGCCACGCCGAGGCCCTGATCACCAGCGGCCAGGTGAAATTAAATGGCAGGGTCGTCACCGAGTTGGGCACCAAAGCCGATCCGGCGAAGGACCGCATCGAAGCTGCGGGCCGCGTGGTCAGCGCGGAGGAGCGCCAGGTCTATTTGCTTTTGAACAAGCCTCCCGAAGTGGTGGGAGCCATGGCCGATCCCGAAGGGCGGAAAACGCTGCGAAATTGTTTGCGCGGTCTGCCGGAGCGGGTCTATCCGGTAGGGAATCTTGAATACGCATCCAGCGGACTGGTGTTTTTGACCAACGACGGCGATCTGGCGGCGAAAATGTTGAAAGATTGGGATCATGTGGAACAGGTTTATCACGTAAAAGTAAAAGGCATGATGACGCTGGTCGATTTGGCGAGCCTCGGCAAGGAAATCGGTGCGCACATGAAAGTTGTGCGGCAACCGGACGCCACGCGCGGCCGAGCGGCAAATTTTTGGTACGAAGTCCATATTACCGCCGCGAAAATGGAGTCCATGCGCCGCACGCTGATGAAGGCGCGGCATCCCATTGAGAAGCTGAAGCGCATCGGATTGGGTCCCCTGACCGTTGAAGGCGTTCCGCGAGGGCGCTATCGCTTGCTGAGCAGCAAGGAAGTCGAGGATTTCCGCCACATTAAGAAGTTGCCCAAGAAAGTGGCGCCCAAGCGCACCTTCTGAGGTCGGCGGTTTCCGCTCTTAGTCGCGAGGGTCCTTGGCGACCTCTTCAAACCATGCCCCGAGAACGCTTGCAAAAAATAATGGCTCAAGCCGGCATCGCCTCTCGCCGAGCGTCTGAAGAAATCATCGCTGCGGGCCGCGTGACCTTGAACGGCAAGGTGGTCACCGAACAAGGCACCAAAGGCGATCCGGCGGTGGACGAAATTTGTGTTGATGGCCAGCGTTTGGTGCAGGCGGAAAAGCTTCGTTACTTTTTGCTGAACAAGCCCATCGGCTACGTAACCACGGTGCGGGATCCGGAGGGCCGCGCGACGGTTATGCAACTTATGAAAAATTGTCCCCAGCGCGTTTATCCGGTCGGCCGCCTCGATTACAACAGCGAAGGCCTGCTGCTCATGACCAACGATGGGGACCTGGCACAATCGCTCATGAAGGCGGGGAACCACGTTCCCAAGACCTATCAGGTCAAGATCAGCGGCCAGCCGGACGCGCGCGCGATCGCCAAGCTGAGCGCGGGCGTAACCATCGAACTGGAAGACGGAGTTAAAGTGAAAACCTCTCCGGCAAAAATACGGCTCATTAAGGACGCGAGCAACCCTTGGTATGAAGTAATTCTGATTGAAGGGCGTAACCGGCAAATTCGGCGGATGTTTCAATCCGTGGGATTTCTGGTGGAGAAAATTAAGCGCGTGCAGTTTGGGCCGCTGCAACTGGACGTTCCGCCCGGGGAGTTTCGGTCACTGACGGTCAGAGAAGTGGCGCAACTGAAGGGGCTCGCGAGCCGCCAGGATCGCTCCTCGTGACGGACGCGCGGGGTACCGAAGCGCGGCTCGCGTTTTTGATTGTGACGAGTCAGAGTGACGAAAGCCGCCGCAGCAAGGCGCGCTAGCGTGTAAACGGAAAGAGCTGCAGGTTGCGTTTGCCCGGTGCGACAACCGCCAGATATTTGCCA
Source organism: Candidatus Acidiferrum sp. (assembly GCA_049516615.1). Classification (GTDB taxonomy): domain Bacteria; phylum Acidobacteriota; class Terriglobia; order Acidiferrales; family UBA7541; genus Acidiferrum. Next base: position 12,179 of record JBEKSZ010000019.1, read on the forward strand.
TCGGGGGAGATCGCGAAATCGCGAAAGGCCAGGGCGTGCAGCACGGGATTCAGCGTGGGTTCAAGGACTGGTATCGGTTTACCTGCCGGCGGGCGGTTTAGCGCTGGAAGGTTGATCGAGACGATATCGCCGGATTTTTTCTCCGGCGCACGTTTCACGAGGATTTGCGTTTCGTCCGGAGACCAGCGGACTTTGCCCAGCCCGACGCGCACGCGGACGAAATGGGCCGGCTCGGCTAGATCGCGGACCTCCAAAACCTCATTGTCGATGAAATACGCCACTTTGTGGCCGCCGGGCGAGACGGCAAGTCCGCCAGCGTAGCCGTCGAGCGTGGCCAGTTCGACATCTTCCTGCGCGAGCAAATCGAGGTGCTGCAGGCGTGGCGGTCCGGTCTGGGCTTTGTCGCGCTCGATGGCGATGGCGGAATTGGTGCCCGCGATCGGGTCGGAATCGACGAAGGTGCGTCCTTCAAAGCAATTTCCCGCAGGACCCGTCGCCGCGTTCGTGAAACGAAACGAGTAAAGCGGTTGCGGCACCTGCACCGCGGGCGTGCTGTACACGATCGTGAGATTATCCGCGACGAACTCCGCGTTTCCACCAGGATTGATGAAACTATCCGTGCCGCCCAGTTTCACTTCTTTGCCGCTGTCTTCCAGCACGAGGGTGGCCGTGGCGTCTTGCGTCTTGCCAGAATCATTTATCAAGGTGGTGGTGAAGAATTGCGCGAGGATAATCTTTCCGTTCGGCGACCAGCGGAATAAATCTACCGCGTAGGTGAACGGACGGTCGCCACGCGTAAACTTGTCGCCCTGCAGAAGGCGACGGCGCTTGCCGCTGGCGTCCTGAATCCAGATGTCGTCGTGTTCGAGATCGTACTTTTTCGTTTTGAACGGGCGACGGACGGAATAGACGATGCGGCCGTCGGGTGCGAAGGCGAAGGCGGTAATTTCTTCGTCGATGGTCTGCGCCGGTTTGTCTAGGTCTTGCGGGCGCGCCGGCCGAATGGCGCAGCAGGCGAGGATTGCGCACATGAGCGCGCAGAGATTGCAGAGGAATCTGAATGGGCTGACGGAGCAGGGGCAGATCATGGAGTGAAGGGAACCGCACTGGCAGAGTCAGGAGCCGGAGATGGCCCAGGGTGCGGGCCGAGATACGGGGAGCAGCAGGGTTTTTCTGCGGGCACGAACTCCATCAACTCGACGCGGGTGTCGTCAGGATCGTAAAGATTCAATTGCCATTTGCCGTCGCGACCGATCTTGGGGGCCTCGTTAATTGGCAAGTGCAGGCTGCTTTGTAGCAAGCGATCATCGGCAGTCCGCATATCCAGCACCCCCAACGCGACGTGATTCATGACGCCCAGCGTGCGGCGATCCGCATCGCCGGGGACATTCAACATGTACTCCACCCAATCCGTGCCATCGGGCACTTGCATGTCCACCCAATTTGTTTGGCCTTCTTTCATGCCGCCCTGCCAGTACAATCGAAAGCCTAAAATGTCCCGGTAAAAATGATCCATGGCTGCGCGGTTGCTCACGACCAAGCCGACGTGAATGATGTGCGGCGCGGTCGGCGGGGAAGTTTCATCGGTTCTGGGCGCGAAGGGCTGACGGGCGCCGTCCGCGATTTGATCGAAAATCAACCGGTGGCGTTCTGGATCAAGCACGGAAAATGTGCCACCGGCAGGCGTTTTCGTCAGCCTGCCCGCTTTCACTCCGTTGCGCCGCAACACTTGCCGTAGGCCAGCGGCGTCGTTGGTGCGGAAGACCACCGCGCCAATGAAATTTTTCGGACGAGTTTTTGGGACCGCAGTAAACTCGAACAGGTCGCTCGGTGCTGCGGGCCACTGTTCGCACCAATGACAGTCGTCTCCGCTCGCCTCGCCCGGATAAAGGGCACGCAACAGCCCGTAGTAGAAGGAACGGGCTTTCCCTGCGTCGCTTGTGAGAATCCTGACCTGGCGGATTTCGAGGATTTTCGGCCGCGGCTTTTCTTTTGCGAATGTGCGAGCGGTGAATGTCGTTGCAATCAGCAAGCACAGAAGTTTTTTCATTTACCCGCCCTCTGTCCCTCTCGCGCCTCGCCCTCATTGCCGACCGGCGAAGCCTTCCCGGCGCGGATCTTTTTGATTTCGGCTAAACGCTGGCGGAGGCGGTGTTCAAAGCCTTGGTCCGTTGGCTGATAGTAGGTGCGGTCCGCGAGATTCTCGGGGAGACAGGACATGTCCGTGACTTTGTCGTCGAAATCGTGTGCGTACTTGTAGCCCCGGCCGTAGCCGATATTTTTCATTAGTCCGGTAACCGCGTTGCGCAAGTGCAGCGGGACCGGATCAGCCTCCGTTTTGGCCACGTCGTCGCGGACCTCGCCAGCAGCGATATAAAGCGCATTCGATTTCGGCGCTAGCGAGAGGTAGACGGCAGCTTGCGCCAGAGCCAGGTGGCCTTCGGGCGCCCCGAGGAAATCGAAGGCATCCTTCGCCGCCAGCGTTACCGCCAGTGCGCCTGGTTCGGCCAGGCCAATGTCTTCGCTGGCCATGCGTACCAAGCGCCGGGCTAAATATAGCGGATCTTCCCCGGACTGCAGCATGCGGGTAAGCCAATAAAGCGCGGCGTCGGGATCGGAGTTGCGCACAGATTTGTGCAGGGCGGAAATTAGATTGAAATGCTCCTCGCCGGATTTGTCGTAACGCAGTAATTTGCGCTGTAAGACGTCTTCAAGCAAAGCCTGGGTGATGATGCGTTTCCCGCTGGTATCAGCCTGTGCGGTGCCCGCGGCGAGATCGAGCGTATTGTAGGCGGCACGCGCATCGCCGTTGGCAAAGGACGCCATGCGCAAGAGCACATCGTCGCTTGCTGAAACATTCTCGCCGCCAAGTCCGCGCTCTGGATCACGCAATGCGCGACGCAAAAGCTCGACAATCAGCGGCGTGGGCAGCGAATCCAGAATGTACACTTTGGTGCGCGAAAGGAGAGGAGAGATCACCTCGAAGGATGGGTTCTCCGTGGTGGCGCCGATAAAAGTAATGTGTCCGGCTTCCACGTGCGGCAGGAAGGCATCCTGTTGCGATTTATTGAAACGATGCACTTCGTCGACAAAAACAATGGTGCGATGGCCGGTTCGCGATTTCTGTTCCGCCTCGGCCATCACCTGCTTAATTTCTTTAATGCCGGAAAGCACCGCGCTGAACGATATGAATTCCGAGCGCGTCAGCCGCGCAATCAAACGCGCCAGAGTAGTTTTCCCGCATCCCGGAGGGCCCCAAAGCAGCATTGATGCAACGCTGTCGTTTTCGATTTGCACGCGCAGTGGTTTGCCAGGGCCGAGCAGCTTTTCTTGCCCGAGGAATTCATCGAGCGTTCGCGGACGCATGCGCTCCGCAAGCGGTTGCAACGCGTTCGCGGCTTCCGTCCCGGCAGAATTGTCTAGCCGGCCGGCGGGTGCGATTCGCAGATCGGGAAACAGGCTCATTTGTTTTTTGATGGCTCCGCGTTGGGCGACGCTTCGGAACGCTCAGAGCTTTGGATGTGCGCTGGCGTCGCGGAGTTTCTTTGCCGCGCGGCTTCGTAGAACAAAACCGTGGCAGCGGCGGCGGCATTCAGCGATTCGACCCCGCTGGCCATGGGTATGCGGATGCGGGCGTCGGCGTTGCGCTCGATGTCGATCGGCAGGCCGGCGCCTTCGTTGCCGACCAGCAATGCAACCGGCGCACACCAGTCAACTTGCCACGGCGCGAGCAGAGGTGAGTGCGCATCGTGCGAATCGTGGACGCTCGAAGCCAGCGTGCTGATCCCCGCGACGCGAAGTTGCGCCAACAAAATGGAAAGCGACATTCCCGGCAGCAGGGGCAAATGCAGCGCGGCTCCGGCCGAAGCGCGCAGGGCCTTCGGTGAAAACGGGCTGGCGGTGCCGCTCTGACCGGAGGCGGCGGTGGCGGCCCCCGTTGCGCCAAATGCCGCCGCGGTCCGCAGAATGGTTCCGACGTTGCCGGGGTCCTGTACGCCCGCAAGGACCACAAGCAGCGGCGAGCAGGCGTCCTGCGGGGTTCGCACCAGATCATCGAAAGTAGCGGTGCGCGGCTGAACTAGCGCGGCGACGCCTTGCGGGTGCTCGGTGTCGGCCAGACCCTCGAAAAGTCGGTCCGTGGTGCGCAACACCGGGAACGCAATTTCCGGGCGCGCTATGTACGGCGCCAGGCGTTCGCGATGGCGCTCACCGCTTTCGCTGAAAAGCACGGCCTCGATGGGGCAGCCGGAACGCAACGCCTCCTCTGTAAGGCGCACGCCCTCGACTCCGACGGCACCGGTTTCCGTGGGCAGTCCGCCGCGCAGGGCAATACGAAAGGCCTTCAGCCAGCGATTGTCGCGACTGGTGAGCACGCCTGGCGCGTCCGCAGGACTCGAGGTCCTCGCGGAACCTGCGGTGCGCGCGGCTTTGCCTAAAGGAGCCATCACAAGGGAGGTTAGCACGGGCTTAGCACAGGAAAATAGCCGGGGAACGAGGCCAGGCGGGCGGCACGGCGCAAAACCCCGAGGCAAAGCCCATAGCGCCGGGCGCAACGGGCCGGAGTGCCGAGGCCCGCAATCGCGATTGTCGGCGCGCGGGATTGTGCGTAGAATTCGCGAGGCGGATCGCAATGGCGGCGAGGAGTAGAGTGCGCCCGCTGATGCGCACGGCTCGACGTGCTCTACGGTGATGAGGAGGGAGTGGTGAAGAAGCTATTGCTGGGGACCTGGTTGCTCGGAATGGCGTTTTTTGCGCCGTTGGTAAATTTGGCGGGGGCCGGTGACTCGGCGTCCGCGCCGGCACCGCCGGTGGCCAAGAAGGTGCCTAAGACGACCGTGGTCAACGGTGTGACCATGGTGGACAACTATTTCTGGATGCGCGAGAAGAGCAATCCGGAAGTGAAGGCCTACCTGCAAGCGGAAAACGCCTACACCGACGCCGTCATGAAGCCCACGGAACCGCTGCAGAAAAAGCTGTATGCGGAGATGCTGAGCCGCATCAAGGAAACCGACGAAGAGGTGCCTTACAAAAATGGCGACTATTTTTACTATTCGCGCACCCAAGCCGGCCAGCAGTACTCCATCTTCTGCCGCAAGAAGGGGAGCGTGGATGCCCCCGAACAAGTGATGCTCGATGTAAATGAGCTGGCCAAAGGGCAGAAGTTCATGTCGCTGGCCGGCTTCGAGGTGAGTGACGACGGAAATTTACTGGCCTACCTCACCGATAATACCGGCTTTCGGCAATTCACGCTGGCGGTAAAGGATTTGCGCACCGGCAAAGTGCTGGTGGACCACGCCGAGCGGGTCGACGCCATCGCCTGGGCCAATGACAACAAGACCCTTTTTTATGCTATCGAAGACGAAGTCGCCAAGCGGCCGTATCGCGTCTACCGCCACACGGTGAACACCGCAGGTCCCGACGCGCTGCTCTATGAGGAGACGGATGAGCGTTTTGAAGTGCAAGTGAACAAGACGCGCAGCAAAGATTACCTGTTTATGGTTTCCTCGAGCCACACCACCAGTGAGGTGCGCTATCTGCCCGCCGATCAACCCATGGGGGAATGGAAAGTTCTAGAACCGCGCAAGCAGGGCGTTGAATATTATCCGGACCACAACGGAAATTTCTTCTACATTCGAGTAAACGACACGGGACGGAACTTCCGGTTGGTGAAAGCGCCGGTGGCCAGTCCGGGTAGCGCAAACTGGAAGGAAGTTTTGCCGGATCGCAAGGACGTCATGCTGGAGGACATCGACTTTTTCAAGAGCTATTACGTATTGTCCGAACGCGAAAGCGGATTGCCGCAGCTGAGCGTCACGGATTTGGCCACGGGAAGCTCGCGCCGCATTTCCTTTCCCGAACCGGCCTACGCGTCCTACATGTACGTCAACCGCGAATACGACACCAACAAGGTTCGTTACGGCTATCAGTCGTTTATAACTCCGCCTTCGGTTTTTGAATACGACATGGCCTCGGGCACGTCGGTGCTGCTAAAGCAGCGTGAAGTGCCTGGTGGCTATGACCGTTCCAAATATCAAGTGGAGCGCGTTTATGCTCCGGCTTCGGATGGCGTGAAGATTCCCATCACCGTCGTTCACCTGCGAGGCTTAAAGCTGGATGGCCATGGCCCGTTGCATCTGACGGGCTATGGCTCCTACGGGTATCCCTACGACATCGGCTTCGATCCCGATCTGTTCAGCCTGCTGGATCGCGGGGTGGTTTCGGCCGTGGCGCACATCCGCGGCGGCGGCGAAATGGGCAAGGCCTGGCACGACGACGGACGCATGATGCACAAGCGCAACACCTTCACAGACTTTATTGCCTCCGCGGAATATTTGGTGGCGCAAGGGTACGGCTCCAAGGATCGCCTAGTGATTGAAGGCGCCAGCGCCGGCGGCTTGTTGATGGGGGCGGTGCTCAACTTGCGACCAGACCTATTTCACGCCGCGCTGGTAGAAGTGCCCTTTGTCGATGTAATGAACACCATGCTGGATGAGACCTTGCCTCTTACGGTGACGGAATTTGAAGAATGGGGAAATCCCCGAGAAAAGCCGGCCTTTGACTACATGATGAGCTATTCCCCGTACGACAACGTCGTAGCCAAGAACTATCCCGACATGTTGGTGCGCACTTCGTTCAACGACAGCCAAGTCATGTATTGGGAGCCCACCAAGTATGTGGCCAAGATGCGCGCGTTGCGCACCGATCACAATATTTTGATCTTCAAGGTCAATCTCGATCCCGCAGGCCACGGCGGGGTGTCCGGTCGCTACAATCGCCTGAAGGACACGGCGTTTAACTACGCCTATTTCCTCACCCAGATGGGCATCAACGATTGAAGCGGGCTCTTTTGAGGTTTGCGGCTTTGCCACGCACGGCCCGGAGTCCGTCCCGTTCGAATTCGTTGCTAGCGCACCGAGCTGCGGCGGGAGGACTCCGCCAAAAAAATACCAGCCAAAAAATACCCGATTGACATTCTAGCGGCTCCGATGTAATTATCCGGCTCGATTGATGACTGCATCATCATAGGAGGCGGTCATAACCGGTCGCTACTCCGCGGCGGCTGGTCGCTCTTAAATCCCTTGTCTCAGAAGTGGAACTGGCGTGTTGTCGAAGCTCGCTCGTCTGATCCTGAAATCCTAGCGCAGGATCACCACCGTCCGTTCGAATGGTCATTCATCAGGGCGGAGCCTTCCTGACGGTCTGGGAGCTTAGGCGTGCAGTGGTGCCCATTCGCGGAGCGCTGAGTCCCGTATCCGAAAAAAAGGAGAATTCCATGCTCGAGCGCACTACCATTCCAGGCAATACAGCGCATCTTGCCGTTTTGCGAACACCAGCCGCTGTTTCCACCACCAGCCGTTTGCCGGTCTTGAGTTTTCGATTTTTTCTTTGCCTCACGCTTCTAGCTTTGTTCCAGGGTGCAACACTTGCGGCTCCGCCCGAACAGAAGACGCTCGTGGGCCCCGAAGACGAAACGAAGTCCATCACCGTGACGGTGTGGCTCAACTTGCACAACAAACCCGCTCTCGACGCCCTGGTCGAGCAAATGTATGACAGCAGCTCGCCCAACTATCATCACTTCCTCACCGTGCAGGAATACAAGGAGCAATTCGCTCCGACTGCCAAGGAATCGTCTGCGGTTCGCGATTTTCTCGTCTCCCACAACATGAGCGTGACCTCCATCGACGAGAACAATCACTATGTCGTGGCGCAAGGGCGTGTCGGCGATGCCCAGAAAGCCTTCAACACCCAGATCAACCGCGTGATGCTCAACGGCACCGTACACCGCATGACCGCTTCGGAACCTTCCGTTACCGGAGAGGTATCGCCTCTCGTCGCGACCGTCCAAGGGCTCAGCGACCTCGAGTATCGCGCGCACGTGAGCCCGGCAAACGATCCCGAAACCCACACGCCGTATGCGGGAGTTCCACTCACAGCGGTCGGTTCTGACGGGTTGTTCTTCAGCGCCGAGTGCCTCCGTCCTCCGCAGCTGATCACCTTCAATACTTCCGGTGGCTTTCCGACCGCCACCTACTTCGGAAACCGCTACGGTGCGGATATTACCAGCACGGTTCCAAATCTTCCCCCGTGCGGCTACGACGCTGCCGAACTGCAGCAAGCCTACGGTTTAAACAGCCTCTACAACCACAACCTGAACGGCACCGGACAGACCATCATGATCGTCGACGGCTTCGGTTCCAACACCATCCTGGCCGATGCCAACGCCTTTTCTCAGTTGAACGGCCTGCCTGCGCTCACCCCGTCGAACTTTGCCATTTACACCCCCAACGGCTCGGCGACCTGCACCGCCACCAATGGTTGCATCGCGGGTAACTGGCAATACGAAACCACGCTCGACGTCGAATGGGCGCACAGCATCGCGCCCGGCGCCAACATCGTCCTGGTCCTGGGAGCGGACAACTCTTTCACCAACCTCGATATCGCCAATCTATTCGCGATCGAGAACGGATTCGGCAATGTGCTCTCCAACAGTTTCGGCATCTCCGAGATCGCTCTGGTAAACTTTCTTCCCTCGGAGCTTGTGGTTGAAAACGGCATCTCCGAAATCGCCGCGGCCCTGGGCATCTCCCATAACATTTCCACGGGCGATGAAGGTGACAATCTGGCGTTGGACAACGCAGACTACGCCATCAACTCCGTGTCCGTAAATGCAAACCCCGATTCTCCCTACGCCACCGCGGTTGGCGGCACCAGCACGTTTCTCGATTCCCACAACAACATCAAGCTGCAGACCGGCTGGGGGCTGAACTTCGCGCGTATCGCCAACCCCACGCCCAACCCGCCGGTCGTTCCGCCACTCTTTTTCGGCTTTAACGGTGGTTCAGGCGGCGGCACCAGCGCCGTGTACGCCAAGCCTAAATTCCAAAACCAGTTACGCGGCAAGTTCCGCCAGCTTCCGGATATCTCCATGAATGCCGATCCCCAGACGGGTGTGGAGATTATCGTCACGCCCGACAGCGTGCCCGGAGACCCCCAGTACGTCGAGGTGTTCGGCGGCACCAGTCTCTCCTGCCCGATGTTCTCCGCGTTTTGGGCGATTGCCAACCAGGCGTTCGCCGCGCAGGGCGGTGGCCCGCTCGGTCAGGCTGCTCCCATCCTCTATCAGCTGTCTGGCAATGCCATCACGGACGTGAATGTTGAGCCAGCCTCTGCCTTCTTCAACGTGAACGGCCTGATTCTCGATCCTCCGAGTGCCGCGGTGTTTGAAAGTGCGCCATATCTTGCACAACCGCTGGAGAACACATCACCGTTTGGATTCATCAGCGCCCTGTACCAAAGCCCTTCGTCCACGCGATGGGACGTTTTTACCTTCGGGACCGACTCCTCCTTAACCACCGGTCCGGGCTGGGACAACGTTACGGGTCTGGGCACCCCCAATGGCCAGGCCTTCGTCAATGACGTAGTGAAGGTAGCGCGGCGCGCCGCCCACTAGGCGGACGGGGGGGCGAGTCCGGGTCCCGGGTTCATACCCTCGCGTTCCTTATTTGAAGTTACGTCGCTTCGCGGCGATCCATCTTTTTCGATTTGATTTTTCGCCCGACAAAAGGAGCGGGCGGAGAGTTTCCTTGCGCCGGTTCAGCCGACCGTGCTTCCTGACGTCCGGTGCGGGCTGGCTCCTCCGCTCGCCTGTGGTTCACGGCCCGCGTTTCTCTGAAGCCGCGCCCGCCGCCTCAGGCAAGGGAGCGCTCGACAGCCACCATGTTTCGCCAGCGCACCAGGCCGTGCTGTCCGGAGGGATGTGGCGATAGAGGGAACGGACGTTGCGGGCGTCGCCGCGTTTGAAAGCTTCGCCGAGTTTGGCTGCGGTGGCGTCGTCTCGTGCACCGACGCAGTGAATGAAGATCGCGGCGCTGAGGAAGCGCGCTGCGAAGACGTCCGTCGCAGAGTATGCTTCCCCGACCACGCCCCCGTCGGAGCTGGTCTGCGCTGGAATTTGTGGGCGGGTGACCAACAGCATGGCGCCCGCCCCGGGAGTGCCACCCGCACCATCGGCGGGAGTCAACGGGAAGAGCAGGCGAGCGCCGGGGCGGAGTGCGTCGAGCCAGGTATCGAGGGGCGCCGTCGCGCCGGCATTTACGTAGATTACATCGGCTGGCGGGAGATGGCCTGCGGAAGCATTGCGGGCACGCACGGTTACGTTGCCCTCTTCCTCCAGATTTTTCGTGGCCCGCGCGGCCAGGTCGGGCTCAATCTCGAAGGCCTCCACCGTTCCGGTAGGGCCAGTGAGTTTGGCAAGTATGGCCGTGTAGTATCCCGTGCCAGCGCCAATGTGCAGGATCCTTTCTCCCGGCTGGATGTTGAGTGCGGCGAGGCATATGGCATGGAGTACCGGCTGGCCGTTATTGATGTGGCGGTCCGGCGCAAGAGCTACCACTACGTCCTGATACAGAAAAGCAGGGTCGTTCGTGGGGGTGTCAATCAGCGTCCCGCCAGCGAAGATTTTCCACGGCCCGGGACCGATATATTTTTCGCGCGGGGTTGCGGCGAAAGCTTCAAGGAGCCGCTCGTTTTTGGCTGCGCCGGCAGCCGAAGTGACCAGGTTGGCGAAAAATCTGCGGTGGGATTCGACGGGTTCCATCGGCGAGCCTTTACAGGAAGGTTTCTCCGTCACCACAAAAACCGGACTACACTGCTAGTGTAAACGATTTAGCCGGCATCGGATTTGCGCGCCGGCATGGCTAAAAATCTATGAGCAAAACGATCGAACGAGAACCGCGCTGGCCGGCGTTTGTGGCCATGGTGGCCGCGGCATTTTTATATCTGGCGCTGCCGGAACCTTTGTCGCTCGGCCCCAGCTGGGGGTTGCTGGCCATTATTTTTGTGTTGCTGGTGCCCCTGGCGGTGTCTTCGCAGCGCGGGCGGTACGACATTGCCCGGGTTCTGACGTTCACCGCCAACGGCGTGATCACCGCGGCGCTGATCGCCTCGCTGGCCATTCTGATTTACGGGATACCGAAACACACCGAAGCGCCGCAAGCCCTGTTGCGTTCCGCCGGTGCCTTGTGGTTCAGCAATGTCTTGGTCTTTGCGCTGTGGTACTGGAAACTGGATGCCGGCGGGCCGGCGGGACGCGACCGCACGCGGGGCCGCCTGGACAGTTCCTTCTTGTTTCCGCAAATGATGAATCAAGGCGGTGCGGATCCGTCGTGGTCGCCGAATTTTATGGACTACCTGTTCCTGGCATTTAACACCAGCACTGCATTTTCGCCCACTGACACCGCAGTGCTCTCGCGCTGGGCCAAAGTTGGCATGATGCTCCAGTCGCTTATCTCCTTGACTATCGTGGCCCTGCTCGCCGCCCGCGCCGTCAATATTTTGTAAGGAGAGAGCTGGAGATGTTCGTTGCGGTTTCCCTCTTACTGATTGCGCAGCGGAGGTATGCACTTCGGGAATGAGTGTTGGTGCTGTTCAGCACGAGCGGGACGGATTCCGTTGCGCGGTGTTGCGTACGCGTGATAATTTCGCCAACAAGGGCGTCTCCTGATGATCTGGCGCCGCACGAGGCCTACAAAGTGCCGGCTGAGCTGCTGAAAATTGATGCGCAGAATCCGGAAGCGGGAACGCTACGCTACGCCGCGCATTTGCTCGAGCACGGCAGTGTAATCGCTGTTCCTACGGACACGGTCTATGGGCTCGCGGCGGACCCGTTTAATCTGGCGGCCGTGGATGAAATTTTCCGAGTCAAGGGTCGGCCAGAGGTTCGCGCGCTGCCGATTTTGATCAACTCCCTCGAGCAGGCGAAAATGCTGACGCGCGGTTCGTTGCCGGATAATTTTTTGCGACTGGCTAAGGCCTTTTGGCCGGGCGGCCTGACTCTGGTGGTGGACGCGTCGCGTGGCGTGCCCTTAAAGGTTACCGCCAATACCGGGCGCATCGCCGTGCGCTGGCCGCGCAGTGCTGTAGTCGAGGGTCTGATCGACGAGTTTGAATCCCCGGTGACGGGCACCAGCGCGAATATTTCCGGCTATCCCTCGTGTGCCAGCGGGGACGAGGTCTTCCTGCAGCTCGGCGACCGTTTGCCCCTGGTGCTGGACGCCGGCGAAATCGGGGTGGCCTTAGCCTCGACCATCGTTGAACTAAATGGCGACGCGTGGCGAGTTGGGCGCGTCGGGGTCATTTCCGTGACCGAAATCGCAGCCGCGCTCGCCTGACGACGCACCCCCATCATGGTGCCCGCAGCTCGCCAGCCAGCACCGGACGCGGAGAAAGGGTGGCCAGGAAGTCGAAGTCGCCAGTGGGCGAAAGATCAAGTTCGCCGAGTTCGCGGCGGTGTACGGACACCACATCGACAAACCACAGCGGGAAGACGGGCAAGTCCAGAGCGACGATTTTCTGCACCTGGCTGCACAGCTTTTTCCGTTTTTCCTGATCCATTTCGACCTTGATCCCGGCGGCCAGGGCGTCCACGTCTGCGCTGTGGTAGCGCGCGCGGTTGCCACCATTCGGCGGGATGCGCGTGGACGAGTAGACCAGGTCGAAAATATCTGGATCATTGTTCGCGCCGACCCAGCGCAGCAGATTAATCTGAAAGTTGCCCTTGATCGAATCCGAAAGCAGCGTGGCGAATTCCAGCGGGCGGACTTCCAGATCAATCCCCGCCTTGCGCCACTGCTGCTGTAACGCCGCGGCGATCAGTCGCGCTTGTTCTTCGGTGGAAGTCTTTAAGACCAAGTGCAGGCGAAGGCCATTTTTTTTCGCAGGAAAGCCGGCCGCGTCCAGCAGCTGCCCGGCGCGCGCAGGATCGGCCGCATAATGCGCGACGTTTGCTTCGTAAGCCCAGTGTGTGGGCGGCATAAGACTTTCGGCAATCTCCGCTTGCCCGTGCAGCAAATAACGAATGATCGCTTCACGGTCCGTGGCGTAGGCCAGCGCCTGGCGCACCTCGCGGTGCGCGAGCAGCCCATCATCCAGATTGAAGCCCAGATAATTCACGTTGGTTCCGGAGCGGTGGGTGACCTGCAGCGCGGGTTGCTTGGCCAGCACTCCGATCATGTCCGGCGAAAGGGAACTGATCTCCACATCGGCCGAACCTTTGCGCAACTCGAGCGCCCGCACAATCGCATCGGGAACCACCCGGACGTGAACGGATTCGAGTGTGGGCGCGCCGCGAAAATAATTTTGATTCCGGGCCAGCATCACGTCGTCGTCCTGGGCCTGGCTCACAAATCGGAACGGGCCGGTGCCGATCGGATGCTCCGCGAAATTCGCCCCGGCATGGGCCGGAACGATGCCGATCGCGCCGCGGCACAAATTCCATAGAAACGAGGCGTCCGGTTCCTTCAGATGTACGACAACGGTAGAGGCGTCCGGTGCCTCAACACTGGCTATCGGAAAAAAGGTCCCGCGTTTTGGAGAATGCTTCGCCGGGTCGCGAATGTAGTCGAACGTCGCTTTCACGTCGAGAGAAGTAAATGCTGATCCGTCGTGAAAAACGACGCCGTGTTTGAGATGGAAGATATAAGTGAGCGGGTCGGGTGTGTCCCAGGATTCCGCGAGGTCGCCGCGCAGGATCATCTGATCGTCGCGTTCGACCAGACTGTCGAACAGCAGCCCGTCAAGGTGTTGCGACTGTCCGTCGGTGGCGAAACGTGGATCAAGATTCGCGGGATTCGATTCGATCAGCAAGGTCAGGGTATTCGCGTCCCGGTGACCGGAGTTGCCGCAAGCAACCAGCAACAGCGAAGTTACCACGTGAGGCCACAAGCGAGAAGCGAGACGCAAATATTTGCGCTGCGTTGAACTATCGCGGCGGGGCATAACATATCTTACCCAGAATCGCGGGACCACGAGCTCCCGTTGCGCGGGGGATGTTCGATGCCCGCTGGTGCAGGGTTTCATATGCCATTAGCGCGAAGGCGTAAGCTTCCTTGGCGTCTTCGGGAACGCCGAGCCGCGACGAAGGCACAATTTCGATACCCGGCAACGCTGCCGCGATTTGGGCCAGAACGAGCGGGTTTTGCGCCCCGCCCCCCGACACAATCAATTGCCGAATGTCGTATTTCGGCAGCACAAATCGATTCAGCGCGTCCACCACGGATAAGGCCGTGAAAATCGTCGCGGCTCGAATCAAGTCATTCGGTCGGGCGCGATGCCGGCGGCCCGTGGCCATCAGTCGTTCGGTGTAATCGCGGCCATAGTACTCGCGTCCGGTGGACTTCGGCGGCGGCATCTTTAAATACGGATCGCGCAACAGTTCATCGATAATCGCGGGCATGCCGCGCCCCAGCGTCGCGAGCCGCGCGTTCCGGTCATAGCGCTGGCGCCCCTGCGTGAAATGAGCCACCAGTGCGTCAATCACCATGTTCGCAGGGCCGGTGTCGAACGCGAAAACGTCGCTCGCTTTGCTCCCGGCCGGAATCACTGTGACGTTGGCAATGCCTCCCAGATTCAACGAAACACGTCCCAGCTCCGCATGCCGGTACAAAACATAATCAGCATAAGGAACGAGCGGCGCCCCTTGACCGCCCGCCGCCATGTCCGCAGGCCGAAAATCACCGATGGTGGTGATGCCAGTGCCTTCCGCGATGACGCTCGGCTCTCCAATTTGCAGCGTCGAAGCAACCACGCGTCCCAAATATTTCACCGGGCGCCCCTGATGAAACACGGTTTGCCCATGGCTGCCGATCAGCGAAATGCGGCGCGAGGCTACACGGAACCTGCGGCAGGCCGCCAGCGCAGCCTCCGCGAATATGGCACCCAAACGAAAATTGAGCTGGCTCAACTCGCCGGCGCGAATGCCTTGCTGCTCTCCGACACGCAGAATCTCTCTGCGCACCGCAGGAGGAAATGCTATCGCGGCATGCCCCAGCAATTTTGCCCGCAGTTGCGGAGGCGCGCCCCCAATACGCGCCAGCGCAACATCGATGCCGTCCGCAGACGTACCGGACATCATGCCAAGCACAAGCATCCCTTTTTCGCGAATTCTCAAATCTTTCCCTTTCGCTCTAAAATCCTGCGGTCTTGTTCGTTGGCAAAAAAGCTGAGTCTTCCCGACAGGCAAGACGGGAATGTTTCCATACCTCGTCCCCGGTACCTCTTCGAGGGCTTGCCGTACTGCTGCAAGAGGTTTGCAGGGTTTGCGCTCATAGAATTTGTTTTTTCAGTTCCGAGAGCAGATTCAAGGCGTCAATAGGCTTCAGCTGGTCGAGATCCGCGCTCCGCAGTCTATCCAAGATCATGCGATCGAGAGCGGTAAACAAAACCTGCTGGTGCCCATTTCCGTTCGCGGAGGCGGCCGCCCCGGGAGTCAGTCTTTCGCTCAACTGATGCTCGCTCTGTTCGTGCTTTTGCAACACCTCACGTGCCCGCTCGATCACGCTGCGTGGCAAGCCCGCCAGCCGCGCGACCTCAATTCCGTAACTCTTGTCGGCGCTCCCGGGCTCCACATGCCGCAAAAAAATGATCTCGCTCGGCGTTTCCTTCACCGCCACATGCACATTCTTCACCGCCGGCAAAAGCTCCGCCAGCTCCGTCAACTCGTGATAGTGCGTGGCAAACAGCGTCCGCGCCCGGGTATGCTTTTGCAGATGCTCGACCACCGCCCAGGCAATCGACAATCCATCAAAAGTCGCCGTCCCGCGCCCCACTTCATCGAGTAGCACCAAACTCGACGGCGTGGCGTGATGCAGAATCACCGCCACCTCGCTCATCTCCACCAAAAACGTCGACCGCCCCCGCGCCAGATTATCGCTCGCCCCAATCCGCGTAAAAATACGGTCGGTAATCGGCAATTTCGCCTGCCGCGCCGGCACGTAGGAACCCACTTGCGCGAGGATGGCGATCAATGCACTCTGCCGCAGGTACGTCGATTTCCCGCCCATGTTCGGCCCGGTTATCAACAGCAGCTGCTGCCGCCCGGGCTCGAAAAACAGATCGTTGGGCACAAACCGCTCGCCCTTCTGCCGTAGCAACTCCTCAATCACCGGATGGCGCCCGCCAACGATCAGCAGCTCGCCCGTTCCATTAAGTTCCGGTCGCGTATAACCGCGGTCCGCGGCCAGTTTCGCAAAGGAGGTGAGCACGTCGAGCTGCGCAACAGCTCCGGCGGTCCGCCGCAGTCGCAGCGCTTTCGCCGCAATTTCTGAGCGAATGTCCACGAATAGTCTGGTTTCAATTTCGCCGATGCGTTCGTCGGCCGCCAATATCTTGCGCTCGTATTCCTTGAGCTCTGCAGAAGTAAAGCGTTCCGCATTCACCAGCGTCTGTTTGCGTTCATAATCCGTCGGGGCTAGGTGGAAGTTGGCTTTGGAAATCTCAATGTAATACCCAAAGACATGATTGAAACGGATCTTCAGCGAGGCAATCCCCGTCCGCTTGCGCTCGCGTTCTTCCATCGCCGCGATGATCTGTTTGCTGTGCTGGCTCAAACTGCGCAATTCGTCCAGTTCGCCATCAAAGCCAGCGCGGATAATCCCCGGTTCCGTGGCCAGCGCCGGCGGTTCATCGGAGATGGCGCGCTCCAGCCGCTCGCGAATATCCGTTAAGTCATCGAGCTCGCCAAACAATTGCCGCAGCAGCTCACTGCCCCCGTGCGGCGGGGGCGTCAAAAATTTCTTCAACACCGGCAACTGCATCAGCGATTTGCGCAAGGCCACCAATTCGCGAGGCGCAGCCAGACCCAGTGTGATACGGCTGGTCAGGCGTTCCAGATCCAGTATCCCTTTCAACTCCTTGCGAATTTCCCCGCGCACCACGGTCTGCTGCAGCAGGTGAGAAACGGCCCCCAGGCGACCTTCAATCGCGTCCCGGTCGATCAGCGGCCGCAAAATCCACGAACGCAGCAACCGCGCGCCCATACCCGTAACCGTCACATCCATCGCCGCAAGGAAAGTAGCCGGCCCGCTGCGGCCCGCCTCTTCGCTGAAAATCGGCGCCACGATCTCCAGGTTGCGCACGGATACCGGGTCCAGAATCATGGCATGGTGCTGCTCGTAGTAACGCACGCGGTCAAGGTGCCGCAGCGCATCCACCTTGGGTGTGTCGTTGCCGTGCGCGGAATTCTCGCGCAGGTAGTGCACAATCGCGCCGGCCGCCGAGAGTGCCTGCGCATGCCCCTCCAGCCCAAAACCCGTCAACTCCGCCACGCCAAACTGTTCCCGCAGAATCCGTTCCGCATAGTCGTACTGGAACGTCCACTCATCGAGGCGCGATTCGACTCCGCCCGAGCCATCTAGCAAAGACGTCTTCGCGGTTTCAAAAAGCTGCTGCGGGCGCGGCAACAGAGTTTCCCGCGGCCGCAGCAGTTGCAGTTCATCGCGCATGGCGTCCACGGCGCCCGCACCAATGAATTCCGTGGCCTGAAATTCCCCGGTGGATAGATCGACATACGCGAGACCCACCGGCGAGCCGGAAGGGTGTTTGGCCACCGCGGCCAAAAAATTATTTTCCTTAATATCCAGCACTGCCACGTCGGTGGCTGTGCCCGGCGTAATCACCCGCACCACTTCGCGACGCACCAGTTTTTTCCCCGGTCCCGGCGCTTCCATTTGATCGCAAATGGCAATCTTGAAACCAGCTCGAATCAGCCGCGCAATGTAGCCCTCGGCCGCGTGATAAGGCACGCCGCACATCGGAATCGGCTGGCCCTTCTCCCGGTTCCGCGAAGTCAGGGTAATCTGCAGTTCGCGGGCCGCAATGATCGCGTCTTCATAGAACAGCTCGTAAAAATCCCCCAGCCGAAACAGCAGCAAGGCATGCGGGTAACGCGCCTTCACCGCCTGGTATTGCTGCATCAAAGGTGTCGTAGCTACAATCATCAGTCTTTTCTCGGGGTTTCCTGTGAACGTCGCTGCGGAATCCCCACGCCGGTCGTCGCCCGACCGCCTTTCACGCGCCAATCCCGAGCCGGGTCAGCAAAAACGCATAATCCAGGGCGATCTCCCGCAGATAATCGTACCGCCCCGAAGCTCCGCCGTGCCCCGCGCCCATGTTGGTTTTGAGCAGAAGCAAATTGCCATCGGTCTTAAGGGTGCGCAACTTCGCGACATATTTCGCCGGCTCCCAGTACATCACCTGACTGTCGTTCAGCCCGGTCTTTAGCAGCATCGCAGGGTAGCTCTTGGCCTCCAGGTTCGTGTAAGGACAATAGCTCTTCATATAAAAATAGTCGTCCGCCACTTGCGGATTGCCCCATTCTTCATACTCGCCAACCGTGAGCGGCAAGGAAGCGTCCATCATGGTGTTCAGCACATCCACAAACGGCACATGACTGATCACCGCGCGAAAAAGCTCCGGTCGCAGGTTGCTCACCGCGCCCATCAGCAACCCCCCCGCGCTGCCGCCTTCGATAATCAGGCGATCCGGCGAAGTGTAGCCCTTGCCAATCAAAAACTCCGCCGCGGCGATAAAATCGCTAAAGGTATTTCGCTTTTTGTGCATGCGTCCGGCGTCGTGCCAGGGTTTGCCAAGCTCGCCGCCGCCCCGGACGTGCGCAAGGGCGAAGGTCACTCCGCGATCCAGCAAGCTCAAACGATTGGAGCTGAAGGCGATAGGAATGGAAATTCCGTAGCTGCCATAACCGTAAAGCAGCAAAGGCCCGCCGCCCTCGCCTGCCGCCGCGTCCCGGCGCCGCACCAGGGACACCGGAACCAGCGTCCCGTCCGGTGCAACGGCGTGAATACGTTCGCTCACATATTTCGTTTGATCATAACCGCCAAGAACCGGTTGTTGTTTGCGCAGCACGCGCGCGCGTGTGCGCAGGTCAAAATCGAAAACCGAGCGGGGGGTAACAAAAGACTCGTAGGTGATGCGCAGGTGGCCGGTGTGAAACTCCGGATTTGTCCCGCAAGCCGCGTTGTAGGCCGGCTCGGAAAACTCCAGGCGATAGGAATTGACCAGCAGGTCCTCTGCCGGCAAGGTGACGATGCGCAGGTGCGGCAAGCCATTTTCACGCTCGAGCAGGGCCAGGTGCGTCGCGAAGACATCCGCAGCGGCCAGCATCACTCCTGGCCGATGGGGAATGACTTCCCGCCAATTTTCTCGTGCGGGGTCGTCTACCGGTGTTTCCATCAGCCGGAAGGTGCGTCCCGCGGAGTTGGTCCGAATGTAAAAAATACCGCCGTTGCTATCGCTGCAGCCCGCGGGATGGTGATCGACGTAGTATTCGTGGTCGTCTTGGCGTGGCGCCAGCAAGCGGAAGATGCCCAGGGAATCGTCGGCGCGAAGAAAGCGCACTTCGCTGGTGGTATGGCTGGCGCAGGTCAGTATCAGGTACGCGCCGCTGCGCGACCGCGCAATCTCGATGCGGAACCGCTCATCCTTTTCTTCGTAGAGCAGCAAGTCCGGCTGCCCAGCGGCAACCAGGTGCCGGTACAAGCGATGCGAACGCTTGGTAGTCTCATCCTCGACGGTATAAAACAGCGTACGGTTGTCTGCCGCCCAAGCCGTGCTGGTCACCCGCTCAATGCGCTCGGGCAGCGTCTCCCCGGTTCGCAGGCTTTTCACGTACAAGGTGTATTGCCGGAAACCGGTCACGTCCAGCGAGTAGGCCAGTAAATCATTGTTGTCGCTCACATCGAACGAATCCAGCCCCAGAAACGAATGGCCTTCGGCCAGGGCATTCAAATCCAGCAAAACCTCTTCGCCTGCGAGCTCCTCGGCAACCTCCTTCACTTCCTGTGTATCCTGTACCTCTGGGTTCTTGGGTTTCCGCGTTGGCCTCCTCGCGTGCAGCGCATACTGCTTACCCTCCTCGGTTCGCGTGAAATAGTCGTACCCCCGCAAGCGGTAGGGAACCGAAAGATCCGTCTGCAGGATTCGCCCCAGCATTTCCTGATAAAGATTCTCTTGAAACTTCTCGGTCGGTCGCAGCACCGCGTCGCTGTAGGCGTTTTCCTCAGTGAGGTAGCCGATGACCGCAGGATCGCCCTTTTCCCGCAGCCAAGCGTAGTTGTCTACGCGGGCGTCGCCGTGTATCACGTGTTCAACGGGTGCGCGCGTGGCCAGAGGAGGCGCAACACTGCCGCCGGGTTCTTGCCTCGAAACGGCTGGCGTAGCTAGTTTGCTGTCCGGTATGGTCATGAACCTGGTTTGGAGTGCGGTCGTCTTTTCGCGCGGAATGCCGTGAAGCACAGCGAAGTATGCGCGTCCGTTATACTAGCGGAAGTCGCTGGCGGCACAAAGCTCGCCGCGGCGGAAATCCTGGAGCCACTTGTGCCGCAAGAGACTGAAATCAAGCTGAAGCTCGCGGATACGAAGGCCTTTCATCGCGCCATAAAACGACTCAAGGCCGCGCCCGTATCGAAAAATTCTCCGCGCAGCCACGAATTCAATGTAATTTTCGACCACCCGGAAGGCACGCTGGCCAAACGCGGCCAATTGCTGCGCATCCGCACAGAAACCGCGGAGCCACCGCAAAAGAAGGGGGCCCGCAAAAACGCTCCGCTGACCTGGAAACAGCGTGTACTGGTTACCTTCAAGCGGCCCACCGGGGAGGACGATACCTCGAGCGCCGGACGAGCCGGCAGATACAAGGTGCGCGAAGAGCTGGAACTGGAAGTCAGTGATGCCGGTGTGCTGACGCGGATCCTCGAGTCTCTGGGTCTAGACGCCTGGTTCCGCTATGAAAAATACCGCACCACTTACGCTCTGGGCAGGTCCGAGGGGTGGGCCAAAGGCCTGCTGATCGAGTTGGACGAGACCCCGGTTGGCACCTTTGTGGAACTGGAAGGTCCCACCGCGGCCATCGATCGCGCCGCCCAAGAATTAGGATTCTCCAAGCGAGACTACATTACCAAGAGCTATCTGCAGCTCTACGTCGAAGAATGTCACCGTCGCAGCGAAGAACCGCGCAACATGCTCTTTGCCGCCGCCCAAGCTGCCCACAAGTGACGATCATTCATGTCATGGGATGGCGCGTGCCGAACAGGCATCTCCCGCAGCGCTTGATCAGCAGCTTTTTCTTGACTTTACTTGGCGCTTGGCTTATCACTAGCCACAGAGTGACTTCTTCTCCATGACGGCAACCAGCGCACACGAACCTGGGCCTAGAGGTGCATTTTTGGGGCGGAGTCAGCCAGTGAATCTCTCGGCGCCGCGAAATGCGCAACCGCAATTCGGCCGGGGGCGGTTGATCGCGTGGTCTGGGTTCGCCACGGGCTAGCGGTAAGCCCATCTGTTTCTGGTGCTTACCCGCAACCTGCGTTCCGGTGGCGGGTTTTTTTGTGGCTAGCCGCCCCTGCTGGCTGCCCTCCAAGGAGCGAAGGTAGGGAGGCTGGCGCACTTTGCTTAGGACGGACGGGCTGCCACAGACCTTCGTCTCGGGAGAGCCGTTACCGGATGAACAGGTCTAATGTTGATGTCGCTCTCTTTGCTCGGGCGTGCGGATAGTAATCCTCTGCTGGGCACGTGGAAGTTGAAGTCCTACGTGGTGACCACGAAAAAAGGGGAGACCTCGACTCCGTACGGTGAACATCCGATTGGCTACCTGACGTATTCTGCGGACGGGCGGATGCAGGTGATCGGGACCGCGAACCGACGCCTCGCGCCACACGGCGTCGCTCCCACCAACGAAGAGCTGGCGGCGCTTCACAAGACCATGTTCGCGTATGCGGGCAGGTACTCGCAAGAGGAGGGCAGGGTGATCCACCATGTCGATGCCTCGTGGAACCACGTCTGGAACGGTACTGATCAGGTTCGTTGTTATGAGGTGAGCGGGAACACCCTAACCATCACAGCTCGTGTCGTTGACCCAGCAAGTGGCACGGAGACTCAGTACGTCATCGCATGGGAGAAGGTCACAAGTCAGCGCTGACGCGTCCCCTAGCATGTCTTTTTTTTTGCAACGAGCCCGCCGTCTATGTCGAGATACAAGGCGCCGCTGCAGGTTCTGACACTGGTCTGTCGCTGCACGGCATAGAAAGGAGCACGCAATGGATTTGTACGCCACGGAATTGATGGGCGCAGCGGCTTTTGATGTCGACGGCCATTTCGTTGGCCGAGTGCGCGAATTTTTCATTGAGCCAGCGGAACAGTCCAATCGCCTGTCGCATTTCTTGCTGTCGCGCGGCCGCTTTCAGCCCCTGGTGGCGAAATACGACCAGGTCGCCGCGGTTGCTCCGGGCAGCATGCGTCTCAACGTCAACGAGCGTTCCCTGGAAAATTACCGGCCCAATGAAGGCTGGCTGGCGGTGCGTAAGGATTTGATGGACCAGCAAATCATCGACACCAGCGGGCGCAAGGTGGTGCGCGTCAACGACGTGGATCTCACCGAACAGGCCATCAACGGCAATGTGGAATTGCGCGTCACGCAGGTCGATGTGGGGTTGCCAGGAGCAGTGCGCAGGCTGTTGCAAGGCGTGGTTTCGCCCGCGGTGATCCGCAAGCTGCAGAGCGGCTTGCCGCATAGCACCATTCGCTGGGAGTTTGTGAACTTGATCGAGCCCGATCCGCTGCGCCGCGTAAAGCTGCGCATCACGCACGACAAGCTCGAACACCTGCACCCCGCGGACCTGGCGGAGATGATGGAACATCTTTCGGCGGCCGAGCGCCAGGGAATCATCGCTTCGCTTGACGAGGAAACCGCGGCGGCGGTGCTGGCGGAACTCGACGAGCGGCTCACCACGCAAATCGTGGAGAAACTCGAGCCCGGCAAAGCTGCGGATATTCTGGAGGAGATGGCGCCCGACGCCGCTGCGGATTTGCTGGCCGATTTGCCGAAAGAAACTTCCGAAGAACTCCTCGACGAAATGCCGGGGCAGGACGCCGCCGAAGTGCGCGAGCTGATGGCCTTCGAGCCGAGCACCGCGGGCAGCATGATGAACACGGAGTTCGCCTATGTGGGCGAAGAGTCCACGCGGGAAGAAGTGCTCGAGTGGATGCGCCGGCAGGATCTGAACCTCGATCAGCTGGACACCATCGTGCTGCTTAACAAGGCAGCGCAGTATTCGGGCACAGTCACCGTGGCGCGGCTGTTGCTGGCGTCAGCTACCGAGGAGATGAAGGATTTGAAGACCGAACCACTACTCAGTCTGGGACCCCAGGCCGATGATGAAGAGGTCTTCGAGCTTTTCGACAAGTACAATTTGCGCATGCTGACGATTATCGACAAGGAGACGCGACCCATCGGAACAATCACCGTGGACGACGTGGTTTCGCGGCTGGTGAAGAGATAGCGCCGGAATTAAGAGCTCATTCCTGGGCAAGGCAAGGGAGCACTCAAGGTATGGACTGGCGGGCCATCGCGGAGAGGTTTGAGAACGTGCACGGTCGCGGCGTGGACCTGTTCAAGCGCGTCCGTGGTTTGCGTCGTCGCCTGACGTTGCTGCTCGCCGTGGTTGGCCCGGGTCTGATCACCTCCAACGTCGACAACGACGCGGGCGGCATTTCGACCTACACGCAAGCCGGCGCGCAGTATGGCTATGCGCTGCTGTGGTCGTTGATCCCCATGACCATCGCGTTGTACGTGACCGAAGAGATGTGCGCGCGCATGGGGGTCATCACCGGCAAAGGGCTGTCGGATCTGATTCGCGAAGAGTTCGGCTTTCGTTCGACGTTCTTTGTGATGCTGACTGGGTTTTTCGTGGACCTCGCCAACGTGGTCGCTGAATTTGCGGGGGTAGCGGCCTCGATGCAGATTTTTGGTGTGAGCAAATATATTGCCGTACCGTTGGCGGCGATCCTGGTGTGGGCGCTGGTCATGCGCGGCACCTACCGGCAGGTCGAGATCATCTTTTTGGTGGCTTGCGGTTTTTATCTCACCTATGTGATTTCCGCGATCATGGCCAAGCCCGACTGGTTGCTGGCAGCCAAAGGCGTGGTCATTCCCAATTTGCATTTTGAATCGGGCTATTTGCTGACCCTGACGGCGCTGGTGGGGACCACAATTGCGCCTTGGCAGTTTTTCTATTTGCAGGCCGGATATGTCGAGAAGAAGGTTGGTCCTCGCCAGTACGGACAGGCGCGGGCGGACGTACTGGTCGGCAGCATCAGTTGCATGGTGATCGTATTTTTCATCATCGTTTGCACCGCGGCCACGCTGCACGCCAGCGGACTGCTGAACATCACCGACGCCTCCGAGGCCGCCAAGGCGCTGATCCCGCTGGCCGGGAAGTGGGCGGGATTGTGTTTTGCATTCGGATTGCTGAACGCCTCGCTTTTCGCTGCCTCGATTCTTCCCCTCTCGACCGCGCACGTGATTTGTGAAGGCCTGGGATTTGAGGCCGGCATCGATCACAAGTTTGGCGAGGCCAAGATTTTCTACGGGCTGTACACCTTGCTGATCGCCGTGGGGGCTGGAATCATTCTGATTCCCAAAGCCCCGCTGTGGAAAATTCTGATTTTCTCCCAGGTGGGTAACGGCATCTGGCTGCCCGTAGTGATTATTTTCATTCTCCTGCTGGTGAATCGGCGCGATTTGATGGGCGAATATGTAAATACTTTGACGTTCAATATCGTAGCCTGGGTCACGGCCATTGCCATGATCCTGCTGACTTTGGTGCTGGTTTACACCTCGATTTTCACCTCCAGCCCGCCCGTCGGCTAGCGAGGTCGCTCGGACTTGGCGATCCTCGGCGCCCCGGCAAAAGACGCCCGGCGAGATTGCGCCGGCCCATTCTGCCCTCTCCGAAGGGGAGCCGACGCCCGCCAGTCCCCCGGGCAGTGCACGGCTGGCAACATGGTATTGCGCCAGAAGCGAGCCGTGTGTTAACTTTGCGCCATAAAGAGGATTGAGCCACTAAGCCAAGTTGACGTCCCGCACCCCCAAAACGCTGGAACTACCCGCGCTGGCTTCCCTAGGTCCGGTGACACCGGAAGAGGCGCGCCTGCTCGAAATACTCGACTTGCAGCGCCTGCCGCGCCATCTGGCGGTGATTATGGACGGCAACGGACGCTGGGCGCAGAAGCGGCACCTGCCACGCATCGCCGGGCACCGTTCCGGCACGCAGACGGCGCGTTCGACAATTGAGACTTGCGCGCGGCTTCATATCGAGGCGCTGACGTTATATGCCTTCTCCGTGGAGAATTGGCGGCGTCCGAAGACGGAAATCGATTTCCTGATGCAGTTGCTGCGCGAATATTTGCGGCAGGAGATGCCGCTGATTCAAAAACATAGCATTCGCATGCGCTTCCTCGGCCGCACCGATGAACTGCCCGCGGGCGTGCAGAACGACGTGCGCGAAGCCATGGAGAAAACCGCCGGGAATCAGGGCATGACCTTGTGCGTGGCGCTGAACTACGGCGGCCGGGCGGAAATCGTGGACGCGGTAAACGCCATTCTGGCGGCGGAGCGAACCACCTTGGCTGGCAGCGCGCCGCGACGCATCACCGAAGAAGAGCTTTCGCGCCATCTGTATACCGACGGGCTGCCGGATCCGGATTTGCTGATTCGCACCAGCGGGGAAATGCGCGTCAGCAATTTTCTTCTGTGGCAGATTGCTTACGCGGAGATCCTGGTGACCGAGACGCTGTGGCCGGATTTTAACCGCACGCGGCTGCTCGAGGCGCTGGTCGAGTTTCAGAAGCGCGAACGGCGGTATGGCGGCATCCGCGAAGGCGGCGGTTCGGTGGAGCCCAAGCCTGCTCGGGTTGCCGGCGAGTAAGTCTGGCAAGAGGTTTTGTGTCTCGTTTTTTCTTCGTCGTCGCCCGGCCGGCATCCGGGCCCGCCCGCTTGCTTAAATCCAGTTCAAGGAATCAAAGTCCTTTGTTTTGATATGGTTTTGCATTCGCCGGATGGCCGACCCTTCTGTACTTGATCTCCATCGGCGCAAGCCAGTACTTCGCCACGAGGCTCCTGCGCTGGTCTGCCCTTTGGCCAGGCGGATGACCGCGGACCGTTTCCTGCGCGCGACTCGGGCAGAGTGCCGCGTCCCTCTGGCGTCAGGGGCGAGCGACCGGGCCCGGCGGTAAGACGGTGGGGACGCGCCGCGCTCGATCTGCTTGGTACGTTTACGTTACCGGACATTCCGCGTATTCGCTTGTTGGCATTCATGATTGGTGACACGATTGCGTTTCCGCGACCTTCAAGATGCAAATCTCGTCCATCGATCATCGCCGGAGCCAACGCGTTGTCCTGGGAGTGGGAATCACGATTCGCGGAATCACCGCGGGTGGCGAGCCCATCAACGAGGCTGCCTGCACGCTGGATGTAAATGCCCACGGCGCGCTTTTGCCTTTAGCGGCAGGCGTCGAACTTCGCCAAGTGCTGAACGTGCGCCACAACCAAACCGCCGAGGAGCACTTTTGTACCGTTGCGCGGTTCTCCTGGAACCGGGCAGGAAGAATGGAGATCGGAATCGAATTCGTGGAACCTGCACCGCACTTCTGGCAGGTAGCGTCGCCGCCAACGGATTGGCTCTAGAAAGGCCGAGCGCGGGCCCATAGCGTTTTTCCGGCGTCAAAATGAATCCTCGATTGCGCTGCCCGCGTGGCGCCGGACCCACTCAGCGCGAGCTTCGACCAGACGGAGCGAATAGGCGCCGTGGTCCGCTGCGGCGTTGGCTTCAAGCCTCAGCATGTATTTTGCCACCTCTCCGAAGCGCAGCAGTTCCGGATCGCCCATCGCCGATAGAAGGGTTCGCAATTCGCTGAGGGGCATCTCGTCTTCGCACATAGAGCATCTCCGCGCCGGGGTTTGCGGATTGCGACCAAATTGAAAAAAACCCGTCTCGGGGAAAGTATATTTACTCCTGAAGCATTACTCGGTTTATAAAGCAGGTGAGGCAAGTCTGGAATGCCGCGCAGCGGCTAGTCAAGGCTGCTGGACTCTCAGTTTCGTACCATTTTGAGCCCACGCTCCGGGCCCCTTGGCAATCCTCGGATTTCCGCAGAATCCGTGGTGGCAGCGCATGTGGCATCGCTGAACTCGGAGGGCGGGGTGGCGGTCGGCTAATTGATTCCTACTATTGTTGGGGCGAGATGGCGCGTGATACGGTCCCGCAAGCTTGCGCCCGTCGAGGCGTTTGCCGTTCCCCGCAGGCGCCGGTTTGCCACGCTGACGACGGCTCTTTTCTCCACTTTAATGCAGTGCAATTCTCAGGGGCGTGACGCAACTCGTGGCAGAAACGGAACGCGAGTCACAGCAGGCAACTCCCGGTAGCTGGGACGTGACGATTATCGGCGGCGGCCTGGCGGGGAAGGCGGCTGCGCTGACTCTGGCTAGAGCGGGCTTGCGGGTGGTTTGTATCGATCCTGGTGAAGCGGGGCGCGCGACCGTAGGAGAATCCCTCGACTGGTCGGCCCCCGCGCTGTTGAGCGACCTGGGTTTGCCCATGGAGCACCTCGTCGCGGAGCGATCGGCGACTTGGAAGCGGCACGTCACGCTGAAGATGCGGGACGGCCGCGGGGAAGAGTTTGTACCGACTCCCGGGCTGGCCGGATCGCCCTTTCACGTCGAGTTGCGAACCTTGCACGTTGATCGCGCGTTGCTGGACCAGGAGCTGCTCAAGAAAACCGTGGAGTCCGGAGTGACGATGGTGCGCGACAAAGCCGTGCGCGTCGAAAGAACTGGGCGAAGAATCGCGGCGGTGCACACGGAACGCGGGAATCGATTTCATTCGCCGTGGTTTATTGATGCCTCGGGTTTTGCCACGTCGCTCTTCGCGCGCGAGTTCCAGCTGCGAGCCGTGCCGTTTGGCCCGGCGAAAGTGGGGATGTGGACCTATTTTCCGGTGCTCGACCCGATTGAAGGAACAACTCTGCACATGGATCCCCAGAGGTCGGAATACCTCGACTGGATCTGGGAGATTCCCATCAACCCGAAGGTCATCAGCGTGGGATATGCAGCGGCGGGAGCCACCATCAAGGCCAAACGCGAGCGCGGACTGGGGGTTGAGGCAATTTTCCGTGAGCAGCTTGAAAAGTTTCCGCGCTTTGCGGAGTTGCTGCAGAGCAATGATGTGAGGGACCTGAATGTGACGTCATTCCGCTGCCGGGTGCACAGAGATGTGGCCGGGCCGAACTGGCTGATCGCCGGTGAGGCGGCGTCGATGGTGGATCCCATCACCGCAAATGGAGTGACGGCGGCGCTGCGCCAGGCGGCGGAAGCCTGCGAGCTGATTCTGAAATACCGCAACCCCGCCAAGCTGCCGTGGCGAGCGCGGTTTTGCTATGGCGCTCGCGTGTTGCAGCTAGCAAAGTTCTTCAACAGCGGAATCGAAAAGATCGTCTACGAGCCGCCCGTGAGAAGTCGCATTGGCATGAGCCACTCGGGAAGACTGTATACCAGCCCGGCCTGGACGATGAACCTCTTGTATGCGCGGTTGCGACCGCGGGGAATCACCAGCACGTTTTTGTTCGGTTTGGCTCTGAGCGTATTTCGGGTGGGGAATTGGCTGATCTATCTGGTGTGTAGCCGGGGAGCCAAGGCGGCGGCCAGGCCGAGTTAATTGGCATGGGCTGTCGGTGGGCGGAGGAGTGTGCATGTATTTCGTTGCTCGAGGTTCGGGTTATCCGGTGCTTTTTATTCACGGCATACCCACCAGCGGCCAGCTGTGGAGCGGGGTTGTGGACCGGCTGGCGAAACGATTTACGTGTCACGCGGTGGATTTGCCGGGGCTCGGAAAAACTCCTAAGGCGGGGCACGGCCTCGCGCAACTTGCGACGCTGGCGGAGTCGCTGGAGCATCTGCGGACCGCACAAAAGATCGAAAAGTGGCACGTTGTGGGCCATGACGCAGGCTCGGCAATAGCGGTACAGTACGCGCACCAATTTCCGCAGCGCGTCGAGCGCCTGGCGCTGCTCTCGCCTTCACTCTTCCCCGAGTTGAAGCCGTTCCACCTGTTCCGCGTGATCCGCTGTCCTATTGTCGGCGAAGTGCTGGCGCCGCTGGTGAACTTTCTCTTTTGGAGAGTTGCGATGCGCTACGCGCTCGGAGAGAAACGAGCGGCGCTGGCCAGCGTGGTAAAGGATTTTTCGGCGCCCTTTTCCGGAACGTCGGGAGCCTGGCGGTTGATGGACATCATGCGCTTCGGGAAGCCAGGCGAAGTGCTGGACGCGATTCCGGCGATGTTGCCACAGCTGGCGATGCCCACCTTGATTGTGCACGGCGCGCACGATCCGGCTGTGCCGCGATCGTTTGCCGAGCGCGCTGGGACGTCTATCCCCAATGCACGGGTGGTGGTGGTGGACGCGGGACATTTTATCCCGCTGAACAATCCCGGTGTGGTGGCCGCCGAGCTACTGCGTTTCTTTCATGGTTCGGGCGACAGCAGGAACGCAAGCGTCCGCGCCGCGAGACGCGTTTCGCTTGCGAATCGCCATCCGCATCGCGCAGATCGCGCGCGGGAACTCCGCCGGCCGCACAGGGCCTAGAGTTTTTCGCCTTAATCCCCGGCTTTCGCCGCCAGATGATCCGTCGAATGCACGTAGCCTTGTTCAACCAGGCGTTGCCCGTTTTCGCGATACACGGCCGGGTCGGCAGGGGCCCAGGTCGCCAGGCCATCGACGTAGCGGTTGTACATACAAAAAGCTGCGGAGATGAGAACGGTGTCGTGAATCTCCTTGTCGGAAGCGCCGTTCTGGCGCGCGCGAGCGATGTCAGCCTCGGCCACTTGCTTGCCACCTTTTTGTACCTTACCGGCGATGGCCAATAGGGCCTTCAGTTTGTCTGAAACTGGCGAAGACTCGAAGTCGCGCTTGATCTGCTGGACCAGTTCCTCGTTACCGCCGAGCCAGTGAGCGGCGGCTCCGCCGTGGGCATTCTGGCAAAAGTAACAATCGTTCTCTGAAGACACATAGGTCGCGATGAGTTCGCGTTCTCCCTGGGTCAGGGAGTTTGCCGCGCGCAGCAAAATTTCCGCGAGTTCGTTCAGCGGTTTCGCCGTGGCTGGACTGAAAGCCATGGGTCCGAGTATTCCGGGAACTCCCTCCGGCAGTTTTATGTGAGCCATGAAACGTACCTCCTTTTTTAAAGAACCGCACCAGCACACCTAAACTCCGAGGCATGCTGAAGCCAAACGCGTGCCTTCAACACGGCTGCGAATTTTGGCGAAGGCTATTTCGCGAGACGTGGATGTGTCGTCAGCAAACGGGGAGAAACCACAGTCGTCGGTGGTGCCGAGCGATTCGAGCGGGATGTACTCGGCCGCTTCAAGCACACGATCCCGGACTTCTTCAGGGGTTTCGACGCGCGGATCGATCGGATCAATGACTCCAACGAACAGCAGCGTTCCGGGTTCCAAAGACGCGCGTATGCTTTTGA
>JBEKSZ010000020.1:0-40194 GCA_049516615.1 Candidatus Acidiferrum sp.
ACCCTGGAAGCGACGAATCGCCGACGCTCGGACACTCGGCCTGTGGCAAATGCCCTTTTCTAAAGGGCTTGGGGAACTTTCCGCCCGGGAAGAGGGAAGCAATTCATGCGTGCAGGATGCGCCGTGGTGTGCGCGGCGAGTGAAGCGATTTTTCCGCAACCAGAAGTGGCCCCGGCCGGGAAAGATACAACAGGTGCGGGGCGATGCGCATCTCTTGAAGTATCGGCAAATCCCCGCGCGACGTGGTCCGAGAGGCTGGTGAGTTCGGCAATGAGGGTGACGCACCGCAGTTGGAAAACATGGGCGAGTGCTTGTGCCGCGGCCCTGTCGGCGATTCTGCTGCTGGGAAATTTGTCGGCGCAGACTGCCCCGGCGTCGCAGACACCGCCAAGCACCCAGGCTCCGAGTTCCCAGACCGCGCCCGGTTCTCAACCCGCGCCCAACTCACAAACAGCGCCTCTTCCCAAAGCCGCGCCGATTTCCGTCGATGTGAACGTGGTGAACCTGCTCGCCAGCGTGCGCGATAAGCATGGGAAATTGGTCAACAATCTGACCAAGGACGATTTTGTTTTGCAGCAGGACGGGCATGCCCAGACCATCAAATATTTTTCGCAGGAGTCCAATTTGCCGCTGACGCTGGGGCTGCTGGTGGACACCAGCATGAGCCAGCGCCGCGTCTTGGATCAGGAGCGCGCGGCGAGCCGCACGTTCGTGGATCACGCGTTGCGCGAAGATCGCGACAAAGCATTTTTGATTCATTTCGACCGCGAAGTTGAACTGCTGCAGGATCTGACTCCTTCGCGCCAGAAGTTGGAAGCGGCTCTCGAACAATTGGGCGCGCCGCAATTTTCGCAGACTTCCACCAGCTCAGGAGGCGGCGATCCGGACGACTCGAGCGGTGGCGGCCGGAGCGGCCGTGGCGGGCGCGGATACGGTGGCGGGGGAACGCTCTTGTACGATGCGATTTATCTGGCATCCGACGAAGTGATCAAGAAACAACAAGGGCGGAAAGCGCTGGTCGTGCTTTCCGATGGCGTCGACCGCGGAAGCAAAGAGAGTCTGGTGGAAGCCATCGGCACAGCGCAGCGCGCGGACGCAATGGTGTACGCGATCTATTTTGCCGACAAGGACAGCTACGGAGATCGCGGCGGTTTCGGCGGCCCGCGCATGGGTGGAGGAATGGGCGGGGGCGGAATGGGTGGGCGAGGCGGCGGAGGCTATCCGCGGCGCACGGAACAGCGGCCCGACGGCAAGAAAATTCTGCAGCAGATTTCGCGCGAGACGGGCGGGCGGTTCTTTGAAGTGTCAAAGAAAGAGACCATCGACGATATTTACAACGCCATCGACGAGGAACTGCGCAACCAATACAGTTTGGGCTACACGCCGGAAAAGCCTGACGCCAGCTACGGTTACCACAAGCTGCAGCTGACCACCAAGAACAAGGATCTGGTGGTGCAGACGCGCGAAGGATTCTACGTTGGACAGTAGAGAGCTACGCTTCCCAAGCCACTGGCGAGCGATGATGCGAAGTGAGCATAGCTGAGTTAACGGCTCCCCAGGAACCGGCCCTTCATGTATCGTTCTCATTATAAATGACTTATGTGACAACTTGGCAGATCGCTCTGACTCCACTCTAGTTGTGCCTAGATAGGTGTTTCTGGCGGCTGGTCCAAAAATCGTGTGCTAGAGTGGAGGCATCTGCAGCGCTGCGGCGCGGAATTCCCGGCGCGAAGGAAAGTCCTCGGACGGTGCCAGCCTGGCGCAGGAGAAAGTATATGGTGAACGGACTCCGGCGCTGGATCGTTTCTCGTGGCCGAGGGGTTCGTCCGGTCATCGCGGCCAATCCGTACTCTGCAAAAAGCCCATGTCTTCCGTGATGGAACCTCGCGCGCTCCGGCGACGGCTCCGCTGGAAGTACGCCTGCTTGGCCTTGTTAATATTAATCCCGGTGCTCTGGTGCGGTTCGTTTCTGGCTTCCTTTTTTGTTGGCTTTGTGCCACCCATCTCCGGCAGGGTCGTGGATGCGGTGACCGGCAAGCCAGCGGCGACGATGAGCGTGTGTTTGGAGGCGCGCGTTCGTGATTTTGGGAAATATCGGGCACTGCGCAGCGAAGTGACTCAGACGGATCTCTCCGGAAAGTTTTCTTTTGCGGCTTCGCTTCACAAGCTCGATCTCCTCGAGAGTTGGATTGGCTACTCGATCCGAGTGACCGATCCCAGGCTAAAGCTTGCGTCGCCTTGCGGAGCCGAGCTCGTATGGGGGGCTTTCGATGACGGGCGGCGGGTATTGCCGACCGGCGAGAGCGACGGGAGGGTCTATTTCCCGTTGGTATTCGTGCACGAGGCTTCCGGCCCGAACTCTCTTTCGATGGGGGCGTTGCGCCGAACCGTGGGCTTCCCGTTCCACCTGCGAGCAGAGATGACTCCTCTTTTGGCCGGCGCGAACGAGTGCCAATCCATTGGGGATCCGTCTCTTGCCGGATTTTGCCGCGAGGCGAACAATTCAGCCCTGGCGGGCTCGCTGCGTCGGCAAATGGCCGGAAGCGCCTGGCGGTGAGCGTTCAGAAGGGGGCGGTGCGGCCTGGGCACCGGAAGAGCCCCGCGCCGCTGCTCTAAAGGAGTCGCGCGGCTGTCGTGGAACGCCTCGGGTGTTGTCGGACGTGAATGCCGCGCAAAGTATCTCCGGAGTGCGGCAGGAGAAGAATTCCTCGGCAGGTGTGCGATGAGCGGCAAGAACAAGAGCAAGATACCGGCGGAGAAAATGGAGTTGTACGAGAAGCTCATCGCCAGCGTGCCGAAGATTGAGCAGAAGGGAGCGGTGCATCCTTATACTTCGCTGAACGGGCATATGTTTACGTATCTCGATCAGAACGGAACGCTGGGGATGCGGCTGCCGGAAGAAGAACGGAAAGCGTTTCTAAAAAAATATAAGACGCGTTTGTTTGAATCGTATGGAGTGGTGAAGAAGGATTGGGTGACGGTTCCCGAGACGCTGCTTGCGAACACGAAGGAACTAAAGAAGTATCTGGAAATCAGCTTCGCGCACGTCCAAACGCTAAAGCCCAAATAATGCCGGTCCTTTTGACGATTTTCGAATGGAGAGGCTGCCGTGACAAGAGACGAGGCATGGAGTCTGGCCAACCACTGGGTCGCGGCCTGGAATGCGCACGACCTGGATTTGATTATGACGCACTACGAAGACGCGGTAGAGCTGATTTCACCGGTGGCCGCGCGCTTGTTGGGCACGCCAGATGGTAGGGTGAGTGGAAAGGCGAATTTGCGAGCGTACTTTGAGCGGGGGTTGCAAGCCTTTCCGGAACTGCAATTCCGTCTGGAGGACGTGCTCTGGGGTGTGAACAGCGTAGTGCTGTATTACACCAATCAAAAAGGCACACGCACGGCAGAGTTCATGGAAGTGGCCGCGACAGGACAAGTGACGCGGGTGGTCGCGAACTACAACGCCTGAACAAGAAAGATGCGCTCGCCGGGGGCTCGCGATCCTAAACTCCTTCCGCGCCGCGGCCCGGTACTGTTTGTTGCCCGCAACATGCCCCGCCCCTCAAATATCTGGTCCGATTTTTATTGAGTTCAAGCGCAGTCCGTGTACTATGCGACCCGTGGAGAAAAAAAACCGAATTGTCAGAGTTTGAAGTTGTGGTCTTTTTTGTCTCGTTGCTGTTCCTCCTCAAAAGCTGGGGCGCATGGTACGGCGATGTCTTCACGGTAAACGATTTTCTAGTTGCTCCGCGGCAAGTATTCGTTCTCTTAACAACTCCACTGTTTTGTCTGGCGCTGTTGCTGGTGTGTTTGTTGACGCTGGCGGCTACGACGGTTCGTAGAGAGTTTTCCTACGTCGCATTCTATGTCGTCTGCGGCATGGCATGGCTCGGCGGAATGAAGTATGTGTTTCCGTTCCTGGGAATCAGTTCGCGGGACGATGTTCTCGAGAGAGGCAATGTGGCCGCGTGTTGGGCGACCGCGGGCGCATTGCTTGGTTCGCTGTGCACGTTCGCTGGTGCGAATATCGGGAATGGGCCCGGCTGCGAGGTCGTTTTGTTTTCAGCGGTTCTCTCCTCGGCGCTTTTTTTTGGAGTTTGGCTGGGGCTGGAATGCGGCACGCGCATATCCGAGACGATTACCGTAGATAGAGCTACCGGCGCAGGGATCAGGTTGGGAGGATTTCTTGTCGGCGTAGGGATATTGAGCGGCTGGTCAGTCGCGGGAAACTGGGTTTCCGCGCGGGATACCCTAAAGGATTTCGCCATATCCCTCTGGCCGGCGATTTGTATTGGCGAACTGGCCATTCTTGTGGAACGGTTGCGAGCAAGAACTCAATTTGACGATGCTGAGGTCGGCGTTTCCATGCTCGTCGCAACGCTCTATGCGGGTCTCGCGCTGCTATGGGCACTGGCGCGAGGTGTCCACTCGTGACCCAGCCGTGGGCTGCGGCCCGCCCTCTGACCCCGGAATCGTGGATATCCGTTCGTGCGCGCATGATGTTCGATTGCTGTAAGTGGGACATGCAATCGCAAGACCATGCGGTGCTGGCCGACTTCCCACTGGTGCTGGAGGAGGACGCCTGGAATGTACTGGCAACTCAGTCTGAGCAACTGGCGGGGGAGACGCTGGCCGCAGAGCGAGAACTGGTCGAGCGGCCCGACTTGCACCGGCGTCTGGGACTATCGCGGAGCCTGCGAAAAGCGCTGAACTGTGAAGCAAAGAGTAGGCCCGTCGAGTGCGCGCGGGTGATGCGTTTTGATTTTCATTGGACGGCAGAGGGCTGGCGGATCTCGGAGGTGAATTCTGACGTTCCGGGAGGCTTTATCGAGGCCTCGGGATTCGCAGAGATAATGAACGAGTACTACTCCTCGTATGCACCGCCGCCCAATCCGGCGAGCTCGTACGCGGACGCGATTGCGGCAACCGCGGGAAATGACGCGACAATCGGTCTCGTGCACGCCACGGCCAACAGCGACGATGCGCAAGTAATGCATTACCTGGCGCAAGGACTGCAACGCAAAGGGTTACGCGCCGTCGTGATCGGCCCCAACCATTTTGAAATGGGAGTCCGGCCTCGCGCGAATCGCGAGTTCGTTTGCCACGGCGACGCCGGCCGTGCTGGTGCGATTTTTTCCAGCGGAATGGCTGCCGAATTTGCGGCCGGAGGCCATCTGGAAACCATGGTTTTGCGGCGGTAAGACGGCGATGAGCAATCCGGGCTCTGCGATCCTGACGCAGAGCAAGCGGTTCCCGCTGGTGTGGGACGAGTTGAATGCACCGCTGGCAACCTGGCGATCCCTGCTGCCAGAGACAAGGTGCCCGCGTGAAGTGCCGGCCCCCTCCTCGGAATGGGTACTGAAACCGGTGCTCGGCCGCGTGGGGCAGGACGTTCTAGTCGCGGGAGCGACGGAAGCGCGAGCGTCTGCCGAGATCGTCACGAACGCGAAGCGTCATCCAGATCTTTGGGTCGCGCAGCGGCGCTTTGAAACGATCGCACTGCAGACGCACGCAGGCACGCGCGAGGTAGGTCTCGGAGTTTTTACCGTGGATGGACGGGCGGCGGGAGTTTATGGACGCCTAGCGACAAAACGACTGATTGACCAAGACGCGCAAGACATTGCCGTTTTGATTCGACGGAAGGTGAGTCGATGACCACAGGAAGGGAACTGTTCGAAATTTGGGCGCCGCCCGGAGCGCTATGGTCGCCCTGGGTCGCTCCGGCGCTGTTTGCGCAAATGGCGTGTCCGGAGCAATTTGTTCACGCCGATGACAGGACCCGAACCATGGTTTGGCATGAAGAAATGGCCGCACCGGACACCGCGATAATCGTGGACCTGCCTGGAGCGGAGTCCGTGAAATCGGGATTGCTGTTGGCGCAGATTGGTTACCGCCCGGTTCCGTTGATCAACGCTTCGCCGGGGCCAATGCGCTTGCGCCCGACTCCCGGGACCCGCGCGGATGTGGTTCTCGACATGGACTCCCTGATAAGCGAGATTTGCGCGGGTACACCATGCCTGCGCCATCGCACTCTGGCACTCGATGCACCTCCGGCGTTTATTCTGGACGGGTCGCGTGCGACCGGCACCCGGCCACTGCGCGATGATTTGTTTGACAATCGATGGATGGTGTTTCCGCAGGACTTTCCATCGGCGCGGTTCTTGGCGAAGCAGAAGATAAAGCGTGTCGTGCTGGTGCAGACCAGACGCACGCAGCCGATGGAGGATCTCAGGCACGTGCTTCTGCGCTGGCAGGAAGAAGGAATTGGGGTATTCCTCAAAGCAAGCGCCGGCGCGGAGACGCCATCCGAGATTGTGGTGGCGAAGCCGTCGAGATATCGAGCTTTTTGGTATCGCGCTCTGGCAATGATGGGCTTGCGGCGGAGTAGCGCCGGGGGATTTGGAGGGTTCGAGCCGGAAAGCTTCGGCGGAGGCTGACAAACACCACACGTTCTTTCACTGGGTTGTCCGGCGGCTGATCGCGCAGCGCGATCCTGATGCGAACGCTCTTTAGTCCGCGGGGTGGCCGAGCAAGGGATGAGAACAAGGCTTAGACGTCGGCGCGTTCAGAGCCGCGATCGTCGCGGAAGAAGAACGCGGAGGCCCCGATGACGATGGAGAAGAAAGCCAGGGCTCCGGCCAGTAGAGCGAAGGCGCCGGTGTCGATTCTGGCGCCCGGGACGGTTGTGAATTCCCGCGACCAGATCGGGGCGTAGGCCAAGGCGTTGTGAGCGGCGGGCGTGTCGGGCGGAGTGGTGGTCCAAGGGGCAAAACACGCCAGCAGGGCCAAGCCGATCAAGAAGGCGACGAGGGTTACGCGATAGAAGGTTTTCATATTCGTGGGGCCTGCGCGTTGCACGCGCCTCGCCCCGCCGGTGCGACCGCTTGCCCTGGTCTACAGAGTGATGGTCGAGTGCGAATGCGGCGACGGCGCGCCCGCGGACCGGTGCTCATCCCCGGAATGCCTGGGGAAGAGAGTGCCACGCTTTGCTATCCAAGCCTTGACCGCGGCTCCGGCCAGGGCACCAATGATCGCCAAGAGATACAGGGTGGCGAGAACTTCAACGAGATTTGCCGCTCCGCTCATGCTATTTGTATGATGCGTTCGGCCATGGAAACGGGTGCGAGTCGCGACTCGATGTGACGGTATTAGACGGCGTCGCATCGCCGGCGTGGAGCTGGTTAGGCGGCTTGCGTTTTGGGCGACGGTTTGCGGCGCGGCTTGGGGGCGCCGGCTAAGAGTTCGCGCTCAGCGCGGGTCCAATCTTCAAAGGGATTGCCGGGGCCGCCGTTGCGCTCAAGATAGATCTGGTAGGCGCGGAGGGAGATCTCTTCGCGGGTGGGCAAGGATTTCGTTGCGGCAGCGCGAGGCTTCTTGGGCTGCGGCGGGGCGGAGGTTTTCTTTGCGGGCATGCCATGACTCCTTTCAAGTCAGGAATCCATTTTAGTACCAGTCAAATTTGGGGGTCACGCGAGCTGGCGGGTTTTGTTGCCGCAGGGTGTTGTTTCGTGCAACACAGTCCGCGGTGCGGAAAAAAGCCACGCGCTGCGCTTGTTGCTAGCGAGTGCCGTTGAGTTTTTTAAGAACGGGCACTGAAGCCCTGCTTGCTAGAAAACCTGACGAAGGGCCACGATCTCGGTTGCCACGGGGACACCGCGGGCTACTTTCACGCGAATTACCGCCTCGAACGGCTTTAGCTCTTCGGCTTTGGATACGGAGAGGCGCCGCAGCAGGGTTTGGAGCAGGTTTTCGCTGCAGACGAGCTCGACGGCGGCTTGCGTACCAATGGTGGTGGTGCCGGCAAGGATCAGTTCGGAGCGCGCCGGGTTCAGTCCGGGGACGAGCGCGACGACGGAATAGTCTTCCGCCAGCGTCAGATTGGAGGGCGTGGCGAGGTAGACGTTTGGCTCCCCGGCCCGCGGGTGGACGTTGATGACCTCGGTATCGCCGTGTCGCGGGCCGGAGATCACTTGGCGGAAGACGAATTCCTTGGTGCTGGGAATTTCAAGCAGGGCGAGGTTTTCCGCAGGCGAGCCGATAAAAATAAGGTTGTTGTTCTTGGCGTCATCGAGGGTGAACAGGCTGCCGCGCTTGATGCGCAGTGGCTGACGCAGGGAATTAAACACTACGTCCAGGGCGTGGACGGCGAGGACTTCCCCTACCCCGGTGTAGTGATCGAGAATGATCGCATTGGTGTCTTTGGGCGAGCTGAAGTAGCGCATGCCGACATCCGGCCTGCCCACGAATTTGGCGTTGCTGAAGACGACCAGCGGTTCCTCCGGTCCGGCGAGAAATCCCTTCCAGAAGATCGGAAAACTGGGCGATACCTCCTCATTGGCCGAAACGGTAGCGGCCGGAGTCGACTTGCGGTTAACCAGCAGGGTAGCGATGACCGCGAGAGCCGCAGCCAACAAAATGGACAGGGCCGCGACGGCTACGCCCCACCTTCTCGGAAGCATCAGGGCCCGTGGAGGCAACTCTTGATGCACTTCCGGCCAGGCGACGTCGGAACGTCCGTTTTCGTGACTCCTGCCCGGCGGGCGATCATGAAACGCCAGGACATAAGTGCCTTTGGGGAGTTCCACGCAGATGGTGTCGAAAGTGCCGGCGGAGTTGTAGTACTCGGCCAGCTTGGCGCGCAGGCGGCCCGCTTGTACGCGGACCATGGAATCGACCTGGGGATCAAAGTCGGCCTGGCGGCCGAAGACCTCGGTGGCGATTTGATATTCCTTTAGCGGAACGCCGGGGTGCTCCAAGGCGTGACGTGCCAGATAGCGGAGCAGTTTACATAGGGATTCAGACCCGTGGAGCGCAGGACTCGCTACCAGCCGATCAATCTCCGCCAGAACCTGATTCTTCGCCACGGGACCCACCCCGGTAACAATGCTGTTACGTGAGCCTATCAAGGGCGGGATCTAACTGCAAGCGCGTGGCTTAAGGAATGTAACCGTATCAGACGCATTGAGACTTACGGATGCCGCCAAAAAATTGATAAGACCCATCATCATAATTGTTTTGTAGTAGGCAAACGGCGGTTTCACACCAAGGAATTTCAGGTCCGACTGGTCGGGGCCAGGCGGATCCTTTTGACGCGCGAAGCTGAAGTGGTCGTCTCGAGGAGGGTGGAATGTCCAGGCGCATGGTTGCGGTCTTGCTCGTGGTGTTTTCGGTTTGTTTCCTGTCGAGTGCCTCGGCGGTCAGAGGGCAAACGGTTTACGGCGGAATTGTTGGGACGGTCA
Organism: Candidatus Acidiferrum sp.; assembly: GCA_049516615.1. Lineage (GTDB taxonomy): Bacteria > Acidobacteriota > Terriglobia > Acidiferrales > UBA7541 > Acidiferrum. The sequence continues at coordinate 9,237 of JBEKSZ010000020.1, forward strand.
CGGATACGCAGGGCGCGGCGGTGGCCGGGGCCAAAGTGACCGTAACGTCCACCACCAAGGGCACCACGCAGGAAACCACCACGAACGAGAGCGGCAACTATACCGTTACGCACTTAATCCCGGACACCTATAGCGTAAGAATCGAAGCCGGTGGGTTCAAGAAGTACGAAGTAGCGTCGGTGGAGGTGTCTGCGGATGAGAACCCCAAGGTCGACGCGCAGATGACCGTCGGCGACGTAACGCAAACGGTCGAAGTGACCGGCGAGGTTCCACAGCTCAAGACGGAAAGTTCTGATGTGGCGGTCGAATTTAACTCGAAATACGTCGAAGACTTGCCGCTGCTTAACCGGAATTTCACCAACCTCGAGTTACTGTCGCCCGGAACGCAAAAAATCGTGGGCTGGAGCCACGCGGCGACGGAGAACCCGCAAGGCAGCCAGCAGATTTTCGTGGATGGCCAGCACTTCAGCGGCACGTCCTTTATTCTGGATGGCACGGACAATCAGGACGCCATTCTCGGAATTATCGTTGTCAACCCCAACTTGGACGCCATTGAGGAAACCAAAATTGCGCTGCAAAATTACAACGCGGAATTTGGCAAGGCTGTGGCTGGTGTAATTACGGTTCAGACGAAGTCGGGCACCAACGAGCTTCATGGCACCGGGTTTTACGATTACCGCGGCAGCGGACAGCAAGCGCGCGACCCGTTTACGCAGACGGCAGCGGCTGGCTTGCCGAATGCGACCTATAAAGATTTTGGAATTTCCGCCGGCGCACCAATCATCAAGGATAAGCTGTTCATTTTTGGCGACTACCAGGGCGTTCGGCAGATCAGCGGCTTGTCGGACCAAGCCACGATTCCCTCAGCGGAAGTGCTCAGCACTTGCAATCCGGCCACAAACGCCGCCAGCGATACGCCCGGCTATTGCAATCTGAGCCAATACGTTGGAGTCACGGGTGGCGGTCTGATCTATAACCCGACGACGGGGAATTCCATTAGCAGTACTACGCCAAACGCCTTGGGTAGAACGCAGTTCTGCGGACCTGCAGGTTGCGCAACCGAGCCGAACTGGATCCCGATTGGCATGATTTCTTCGCAGGCGGCAGCTATTCTGGCGAACTATCCGGCTCCCACGACTACCGGCTTGTCGAATAATTTCGTGGGCTCGGGTTCGGGCAACTTTAACCAGAACGCGTTCGACGTCCGCGTAGACTACGCTGCGCCGCACGGCTTCCAAGTTTTCGGGCGCTACAGCCAGGACTATTTCAACATCATGGGCGGACCATCCTTAGGAAAACTGGACGGTGAGGGATTTGGCCAAGGCGGTTTAGACGGCAAGTCCAGAGTTCACAACTACAGTCTGGCCGCCGGTTTCGATAAAGCCCTAAGCGCCTCGTGGCTGACGGACGTCCGCTTCGGCTATTTCAAGTACAACCCCCAAGACGAGTACTTGGACCAAGCCTCAACTCCCGCAGAGACCCTGTTTGGGATTCCCGGCTTGAATCTTGGTACGTTGCAAACGGGCGGCGAACCGTCGATTTTCTTTAACCTGAACGGCACCAATTTCGGAAACACCGGTAATGGCAATAATGGCGTCACACAAATAGGTGACGGGTTGAACGTTGGACGCTGCAACTGTCCACTTACGGAAAGCGAGCAGCAATTCCAGGTCGTGAACAACTGGACCAAGATTATTGGAAACCACAGCATCAAGTTCGGCGCGGATATTCGCTACGCGGAAAATCTGCGCGTGCCAAGCGACAATAATCGTACGGGGCTCCTGAACTTTGATTCCTACACTACGTCACAAGGTGGAACCGGGGGACTGAGCCTGGCCTCATTCCTGTTGGGTGACGTGGCATCGTTCAACCGCTTTGTGAGTACCAGTGTTACGGCCGCGGAGCGGCAGAAGCGCCTTTTTTTCTACGGGCAGGATACCTGGCGCGTCACGCCGAAACTGACGTTTAATTACGGACTGCGCTGGGAAGGCTACACGCCGGAAACTGTAAACGGTAAGGGAAACGGGGGATTTGCGAACCTTGTGGATGGCGTAATCAACGTGGCCGGTTACGATGGGGTGGGCCTGAATGGTAATGTTCGGGATGACAACAAAGCGTTTGCTCCGCGTTTGGGCGTTGCCTATCAGTATGATCCGAAGACCGTGGTGCGAATCGGCTATGGCCGTAGTTTCGATCTGGGCGTATTCGGCTCAAACTTCGGCCACGTCGTAACGCAGAACCTGCCGGTCTTGGCCAATCAAACGGTCGCACTTAGCAACATAAACCCGATGGCGCTGAACAATGCTTACCCGGTATTCACTCTCACGCAAGGACCACCCGCGTTCGATTTCGCAACCGTGCTTGGGCAGATATCGTCGACCGGCACGTTGCCACTGTTGGGCCCGGACGGTACGTCCAGTTCCAGAATCCGGCCGACGATTCAGCGCCTGCCGACCGTGGACGCGTGGAATGCGACTGTTCAGCGGCAGGTGACCCCTACGATCTCTGTGGAAATCGCCTACGTCGGCAACAAGGGCACGCATGTATTCAATCCTGGCGGGCCGTCTTACAACCCGAACGAGCCAGCGGTTGGGGACGGAACGAATCTCATTACGTGTTCGGGCACTCCTGTTGTCTGTAGCGCAAACAACTGGGATCCCGCCCTGCCGGCGAACGAGCGTCGCAATTTCTTCCGCAATGGGGTCCCGGCGTTCACGTATCCCGGTTATTCCACCCCTTCGGGAGCGCCGCTGACCTGCTGTTCAAGTGATTTGACCTATTTCGGCAATGACTCGAGCTCGAACTACAATTCGCTGCAGATGAAGGTAGAAAAGCGCTTCGCCAACGGTCTGCAGTTCCTGGCCCATTATACGTTCTCGCACTCCAACGCTTTCGATTCTGGCTACTACAGCGTCGATCCGAAATATAGCTACGGCCCCGATCAGTACAACCGCGACCACGTCTTCGTGCTCAATTCCGTCTATGAATTGCCGTTTGGACGCGGAAAGCGCTTCCTCGGCGATGCCGGCCGCGCGCTGGATTATCTCGTTGGGGGTTGGCAAGTGACCAATACCTTCAATTGGAGCAGTGGCTTGCCGTGGACAGCGAGTATTGGCGAATGCGGCGAGATCACTGGAGGCGTTGGACCGTGCCGTCCGAACATCAATGGCTCATTCCAAGTAGGTCCACGAAAGGTGGACGGATACGAGGTTGAGTACGTGCCAGTGGCACCGCTGCAGTACAATCTAACGCCCGCTGACAACGGCGTAGACTCCTGCACCTTGGCGCGGCCTGTTTCAGGACCATTCTCGCTTCCGGCGTGCGGGACGATCGGCAACGGTGGCTTCGACACCTTCACCGGACCGCGTACCTTCTTCTCGGACCTATCGCTCACCAAGAACTTCAGAATCACGGAGCGTATCAACGCGAAATTCCGTTTTGACGCTTACAACGTGTTCAACCACGTTAACTTCGGCTTCAATTCCAACCAAGGCAACACCTGCATCGACTGCGCGGGCCCGACCACTACCGGCGGCGCGCAAAATGCGGGCCAGATTACCGATATCGAGGCGGACGGCTCACCAGGGTCTCCAACCGGCATGCGGCAACTGCAGTTCGGGTTGCGCGTGACTTTTTAGCGCAGCATGAACACCCCAACACCCCGACGGGGGGCCCTCACGGGCTCCCCGTTTTTTATGCTCTAATCGATGGGATTTCGCAAAGGAATTGCCAACGTGGTGAAGAGCGCGACGAAAAAGAACGGCTGGCGAAAGCACTCTCTATGGACGTTGTTCCTGCTCGCGCTGGCGAGCATCGCCAGCGGAGCTCGCGCCCTGGCGCAGGGCGCACCCGCCAGCTCGCCGAGTGACGGCTCGCCCCCAATTACGCAACCCGCACGGCATGCTCGTTCAGAGACCGAAAACCCCGAATTCGCTCTAGCGCGCCATCTTTCCGAGTTGGGCAGGTATGATGAAGCGGTCTCACAACTGCTAGAGCTGCAAGGCAAGAATCCGGCGATGCCAGGCCTGGCTCGCGAGCTGGGCATTGCGTACTATAAAAAGAGTGACTACCTGAACGCGGCGAGCAGTTTGAGCAAAGCACAAGCGGAGAATCCCGGCGATCAAGAGGCCACGCAGCTCCTCGGGCTCTCGTACTATTTAGCCGGGCGACCGGCGCAAGCCATACCGCTGCTCGAGAAAGTGCAGACCTGGTATTCCTCGGCGAACGTGGACGCCGCGTACATTCTGGGAATCTGCTACATTCAGACCAAAGACTACACTCGCGCGCGCCAAGCCTTCGCCAAGATGTTCGCTTCCGGGCCCGATTCGGCGGCCAGCTACCTACTAACGGCGCGGATGCTGCTGCGGCAGGATTTTGCACCGGTGGCCGAAGAGTACGCGGGCAAGGCCGCCGCGCTCGATCCGAGGTTGCCCCTCGCTCATGAGCTGCTCGGCGAGCTGTACCTGTACGAGTCCAAGATTCCCGAGGCCGTCGCGCAATTTCAGGCCGAACTGGCGATCAACCCCGGCTATGCGGCGGCCTACTACAAGCTGGCCGACGCGGACTCCCGCTTGCAGAAATATGATGATGCGGAAAGACTATTGCAGCGCTCCATTTGGCTGGACGCGACGTCCACCGGGCCGTATATACTGCTGGGCAAAGTACTAGAGAAGAAGGGCGAAGCGGAATTATCGGCGCGGGCGCTGCAACGCGCGCTGAGTATGGATCCAAACAACCCGATATCGCACCATCTGCTGGGGCAGACGTATCGTGATCTGGGCCGCACGGAAGACGCCGAACGGGAATTGAAGCTGGGAGAGCAGCTGCAAACGCGCCAAAATGAAAAGCCTTAATCGAAGACCGCAAGAACCGGCCGGCGATTCGTCGCAGCGCTTTACTGTCGTCGGATTGGGAGAAATGCTGTGGGACTTGTTGCCCGCGGGCAAGCAGCTCGGTGGGGCGCCCGCGAATTTTGCGTATATGACGGCCTTGCTGGGTGACCGCGCGCTGGTGGCCAGCCGCATCGGCAAAGACCGCCTGGGGAACGCCGCGGCGCGACGGCTGGCGCGCCTGGGCTTGCCGACCACGCATCTGCAGGTGGATGTCGTGCATCCGACGGGTTGCGTGAACGTCACGGTGGACGCCGAGGGGCAGCCGCAGTTTGAAATTCTGGAAAAGGTGGCGTGGGACTATTTCGAATGGACGCCGCAGTGGCAGCAGCTGGCCGCGGAAACCGACGCGGTGTGTTTCGGCTCGCTGGCGCAGCGCTCAGCACAATCACGCGTGACGATTTTGGCGTTTCTCGAAGCCTTGCGTCCCGAGGCTTTGCGCATTTTCGACGTGAATCTGCGCCAGGCTTTTTTCACCAAAGACGTGTTGGAGGAATCGACAGCGCGCGCCGACATCATGAAATTGAACGAAGAGGAATTGCTGCGCGTAGCCGGGGTGCTGGGGGCCACGGTGACGGACCGGCTGGCGGCTGCGCGCTGGATTCTGAAAAGGTACAAAATCAAGATGATTTGCGTGACCTGCGGTGCGAACGGCAGTCTGTTGGTGACGCCGGATGCGCTAGACACCCATCCTGGCTACCCCGTTACCGTGGCGGATACCGTGGGCTCGGGCGATGCTTTCACCGCGGCCCTGGTGCACAATTTCCTGCGCAAGGCTTCGCTCAAAGCCATGAATAACGCGGCCAACAGGCTCGGTTCGTGGGTGGCTTCGCAAGTCGGCGCCACACCTCCGGCTGATCCAGCGGTGCTTCTCGACGTCCACAATTCGAGTGAAGAAAGTTCTGCGGCGTGAGGTCGGAGTTGCCTGAGCGGGCCCCCGCACTTTACAAGATTATTGCGCCAAGGCGGCGGCGTGGTCTTGTTCACGCGCCAGTTTCTCTGCCAGGGGTTTGGGCAAATCGTCCAGCAAATCGAGAAACACCCCGTTGGTCCAGCCAAAGCCCACGATATTTATGTGGTATCCGGCGGTGACGGCGGTTTCCGAGGAGCGCGTGACGGCATTGTATTTTTCGCGGATGGTCCCGTCGTGCCGAAAATTTTCAGCCACAGTGCTCAAAAACTTATAGGCGACGCGGTTGGCGTCGCTGTCGAGGCCATAGCGCCGCAGCCCAACCACGGCCAGTAGTTGCGTGGGCGCCCACTCATAGGGCGCGTCCCATTGACCGCCCGTTTCGTAAGGGCTCATCATAATCCCGCCGGCTCTCTCGAAAAGACGGATGCTGGTGGCCACCATCTGCGCCTGCTCTTTGCTGGCCAGTCCCGCCCACAGGGGATAAAAGGTGGTGATGTAGTCGTACGCGGAGCGCTGCTTCTTTTCGAAGTCGTAATCGAAAAACCTGCCGCGTCCGGCATCCCACAGATATTTCCGAATATTGCTTTGCCGCTCCGCGGCCAGCGCTTTCCAGCGTTCCGCGTCTTCGTTTTTTCCCAGAGTTGCGCTGATCTGTTCCAGGTCTTTTTCAGTTTTGTATAGCAGGCTGTTCAGGCACACGGGAGCGTAATGGTGCGTCGCCGCGCCGTAGGGACCGAAACGAAAAGCGATGTCGAAACCCGATTCGCGCATCGAACGATCGCCTTTGTAGAAATCGCCGCTGAGTGAGACCGTGGCCGCCGCCGAGCAACCCGATTTGGCCTTGCTGTCGGGCACATCGCAAACCCGCACCTCATAGGGCGCTCCGAAAATGCCCCGGGCTGGCTGTTTGTCGTCTTGGACCACCACATAGGTTTGTCCATAACCCTGGTCGGCGTCCGGGTGCAGCAGGAAATATTCCGCGACGTCGCGGTAGTGCCCGCTTTCGTCCTTTACGCTCTCTGGAGAGGGGCCCTCGCCGAGATCGTAGTAGCGCGAAAGACCGGTATCTCCGGCGAGCAGCGGCTCGCGCGTCCACATATCGTGGTCACGCGCGGCGTAGCCGTAAGCTTTTTCGAGCCACGCGCGATCCTCGTGGCCTGCGGCCTTCTCGGCTTCGTAGACCGATAAGATCATGGAAGTCAAAAATGGCGGTTGCGAGCGGCTCAGGTAATAGCTGCGATTGGCGTTTAGAATTTCGCCGTACTGGTCGATCTCAAAGAAAAAATTCTCCACCATGCCGCGCGCCAGGTCGCTGCGGCCGTCGCGCACTAGGCCGCGAATGATGAAATAGCTGTCCCAACCGTACATTTCGTTGAATCTTCCCCCAGGTACCACGTATGGGTGTTCGAGGTAGAGCAGTCCTTGGGCGCTCAACGTGCCCGGGTCGATTTCGCCGGGGCGCTCGATGGTCCTCGGCAGGTGCTTGATCTGGAATTTGCAGCGCTGCTGTAGCGCATCGATGGCCGGAGGTACGGCAAACTCGGCGGGAAAATATAAGACGGAATCCGAGGCTGCGAGCTTGGAGTCCACAACGTTGGAGCACTCTGAAAACGAGCGCGTCAGGGTGTCCCAGCCGCTCGCGATGTATCGGCGGATGGGGACGAGTCCGCCCGTTGCGGCGCTGGCGGAGGCGCTTTGCGCACGAGCGCTCGGCGGGCTTGCCAGAAGCAGCGACAGGCAAAGAAGCGGCAACAAAAGCCACCCGCTTCTTGGTGTTGGAGCGGATAAAGAAATGCGGGCAGGGGAGCGCGGGAACAAACCCAGGCAGCGCCTAATCATAAGTGCAAGGATGATAGCGGTTTAGTCTGGGGGCGGCAACATCTCTTTTGTCTTGAATACGATAGCCTCAGAATGGCCTTGGCGAAACCGCCCGGATTTGTGACTATTCCGGGATGGCTTCTGGCGCTACGGCCGGTGAGCTTCCGCGGGTCCGCCCGCCACCCCTAAAGACGCTGCGCACGATGACGTAGAGCACGGGAATGAACAGAAGATTCAGCGTTGTCGCCGCAATCATTCCGCCGAATACCGTGGTGCCCACCGACACTCGGCCTGCGCGCCCCGCCCCGGTGGCCAGAACCAGCGGCACGACGCCCAGGATGAATGCCAGCGAGGTCATCAGAATCGGCCGCAAGCGGATTTTTGCGGCGGCGATTGCGGCGTCGACGGTGGACAATCCATCGGCGCGCAACTGTTCGGCAAACTCCACGATCAGAATCGCGTTCTTGCTCGCCAAGCCGATCAGCATTACCAATCCCACCTGGCAGTACACATCATTCTGCAGGCCGCGCAGGGCCACCGCGCCGATCGCGCCGAGTAGCGCCACCGGTACCGCCAGCAGCACGATAAACGGCAGTACGTAGCTCTCATATTGCGCCGCCAGGGTCAGGTACACCACCAGCAGCCCCAAGCCGAACAGAATCGCGGCTTTGCCGCTGGACTCGATTTCCTCAAGAGAAAGTCCGCTCCAATCATAAGTCATGCCACTCGGCAGATTCTTTTTCGCCAGCGCTTCCATGGCGGCGATCGCGTCGCCGGAACTTTTCCCCGGAGCTGCCGAACCATCGATCTCCGCGGAGCGAAACAGATTAAAGTGGCTGATGACCTGAGGGTTTCCGGTCTGTGTTACGTCCACCACATTGTCGAGCGGAATCATCTTGCCGGTGTCCGACCGCAAATAATACTGTCCAATGTCTTTGGCCTTTGCGCGGAACGGCGCGGCGGCCTGGAGGTACACGCGATAGGTGCGGTTGTTGAAGTCAAAATCATTCACATATACCGAGCCCATGTACACTTGCAAGGCATCGGTGATCTGGCTGAGGGGTACCTGCAGACTCTTGGCTTTTTCGCGGTTAATATGCACCAGGTATTGCGGGTCATTGGCCGTAAAACTGGTGAACAGACCGGTCAAATCCTTGCTCGAATTTCCCGCAAGAATCAATTTATTGGTGGCGTCGGAAACGGCCTGCAGCGAATGGCGCCCGAGGTCTTCCACTTGAAAGCTGAATCCGCCGAAGTTTCCCAACCCTTGCACGGCGGGCGGATTGAAGGGAATTACCAGTCCGCCCTGAATGCTCGTGAGCGGCAGGCGCAGTTGCGTCAACACTGCGTCGGCAGAGTGCGCTTCGCCCTTGCGTTCTTCAAAGGATTTCAGCGGCAAAAATACGATCGCGCGATTGGAAGCCGAACCGGAAAAACTGAAACCACCAACGGCGAACGTGCCCTCGATGTCTTTCGACTGGCTGGCAATTTTTTCCACCTGGTCGCACAGATCCAGCGTATAGCCCAGCGAAGCGCCCTGCGGCGCGTTGACCGCGACGATCAAATAGCCCTGATCGTCTTCTGGTATGAAACCCTGCGGCACGCGTACGTACAGCAAATAGGTGGCGCCCAGCAACAGCGCGAAGACCAGCAGCGCCGCGAGCTTCCACCTGATAGCGGACGCCACGGTGCGGCGATAGCGCTCCGTTCCGTATTCCACCACGCGATTGAACGCGCGGAAGAAACGTCCCTGGCTGCGCTCGCGATGATGCCCGAGGAGAATCGCGGAAAGCGATGGTGTGAGCGTCAAGGCGTTAAACGCCGAAATCGCTACGGAAAATGCGATGGTCAGCGCAAACTGCCGGAACAGAATGCCGGTGGTTCCCGGAAACAGCGCGACGGGGACGAACACCGCGACGAGTACGAGGGAAGTCGCCACCACCGCACCCGCTACTTCTTTCATGGCCACGGAAGCGGCGTTGTGCGGCTCGGTAATGCCTTCAGCGATGTGGCGCTCCACGTTTTCAATGACCACGATGGCATCGTCGACGACCAGCCCAGTCGCCAACGTAATTCCGAACAAGGTCAGGGTGTTGATGGAAAAGCCCAGTCCCTTCACAAATACGAAAGTCCCCACCAGCGAAACGGGAATGGTAATCGCCGGGATCAGCGTGCTTCGCCAGTCTTGCAGGAATAGATAAATAACGCTGATGACCAGCACAATGGCCAACAGCAGCGTTTGCAGCACGTCCTGAATGGATTCGCCGATGACCGTGGTGGTGTCGAAGGCCACCGCGTATTTCAGGCCGGGAGGGAAGTTTTTCGACAGCCTTCGCAATTCGGCCTTGGCCGACCTGTCCACATCGAGCGCATTGGCGCCGGGCAATTGCGTCACGCCAATACCCACAGCTTCACGCCCGTCGAAGCGCAAGATCGAACTGTAATCTTCGGCGCCCAATTCCGCGCGACCCACGTCTTTCAGCCGTACCAGCGTGCCGTCAGTCCCGGTCTTCAGAATAATGTTGTCGAATTCTGTTACGTCGCTCAGGCGCCCGACGGCGCGCACGCTCACTTGAAAGGTCTGGTCGCTGGCCGAAGGCGGTTCGCCCACGGAACCCGCGGCCACCTGCACGTTCTGTTCCTGCAGCGCGTTGAGAAGGGTCGTCGCAGTAAGCCCGCGTTGCGCCAGTTTTGCGGGATCGAGCCACAAGCGCATGGCGTACTTGCGTTCACCGAAAATAATCACATCGCCTACGCCGGGAACCCGCTTCAGTGCGTCGCGCACGTAGACATCCAAATAATTGCTCAGAAACAGGCTGTCGTACTGGCCATTCTCTGAATACACGCCACCGCCAAAAACGAAGCCGCTGGTTTGCTTGGTGATGATGACGCCGGTGTTTTTTACTTCGGCAGGGAGGCGGCCGAGCGCTTGATTGACGCGATTCTGCACGTCCACGGAGGCCAAGTCCACGTTGCGCGAGACGTCGAAGGTGACGGTAATCGAGCTGCTACCGTCGTTGCCGCTGGTCGAGGAGATATATTTCATGCCTTCCACGCCGTTGATGGCCTGCTCGAGCGGGATGGTCACCGCCGATTCCACGGTTTGCGCGTTTGCGCCGATGTACCCGCTGCTTACCACCACTTGCGGCGGCGCCAGGTCCGGAAATTGCGCAACGGGTAGCGTCGGGATGCAGATCGCCCCGGCCAGCACGATGAACAACGCGCACACCGTCGCGAACACGGGTCGTTCAATGAAGAAATCAACGAACAAGGTTTGCGTCCGCCTTTTCGCAGTACTTTCCGCGGTTCAAGTAGAAGGTGCGATGAGCGACGGTCATCTTTTATCCGCCGCCTAGCGGCCCGGGCTCGTTTTGCCGGGCGCCGGAGAGGTGTTTTGCACTTGCTCTGTCACGGGCACGCCGTCTTGCAGGAAATCCGTTCCCGAAACAATCACATGATCGCCCGGCTTCAATCCGTCGAGCACGGCGTAGTCATTTCCGATGGTGTCGCCCACTTTCAGCAATTTTTGCCGCGCCACCGTGCCGTGGTCTTCCTTCACCGCCAGAAAGGCGAAAAATTGCCCATTGATGCGCGTCACCGCCAGCACCGGAATGAGGGGCCCATCATGCGTGCCCCAGATGACGCGCGCCCGCAACTGCTGCGCGATACGCAATTTGGCGCCGGCGTTTTCGATCGTGGCCTTGGCCAGCACCGTTTGCGTTTCGGTATCCACTTCCGGCGAGATGAAGGTGATCTTCGACGCGGCCGCCACGGCGCCCGTCTCGTCGAGCAGGTCTACCGGTAATCCAAGGTGCAGTGTGCGCCCGCGATCGGCCGGCACGTAGATATACGCTTCTAGCGCGCCCGGCTGATCGACGGTCGTCAACAGCGTCGAAACCATCACCCGGTCGCCCACGCGCACGGGAATGTCCCCGACGATTCCATCCATGGGCGCGGCGACTTTGTAGTAATGCAGCTCGACGTTCTGCTGGCTCACCAAATCCGAGAGCGATTTCAGTTGCGACACCGCGGAGTCGTAGGTCGTTTGCGCATTATCGAGGTCCTGTTTGGCCACCACTTTGGCGTCGTACAGGCGCTGCTCGCGGTCGAGCTGAATCTTCGCGTTGCGCACTGTGGCTTCCTGCGCGGCGCGCGCTGCGTCCTGGCTGCTCACCGTGGCTTCTTGCTTGAGCGGATCGATCTGCATCAGCGGCGTAGCGACCGTAACGTGGTCGCCGGACTTCACGAATATCTTGGTAATCTGCCCTTCTACCTGGGGATTGATGTTTGCCGACCGTCGCGACTTCAATATCGAGAGGTACTCCGTGGCGTCCGGTATCCTCGCCGACGGAGTCACCCGCACCTGAACCGGGAACGACGGAGGCGGTCCTCCGGCGTTGGCGTCGCCGGCTCCCTTGCCGCAGCCCGCGAGCCCAGACGCCGCCAGGCACAGCCAAAGCCCGGCCGCGGCAGTGTTCCGGGCCGAGCGCTCGGCTGCGGGATTGACCGCGGTTTTTGGTGGTCTCGAAAGTACCAAGCTTATGGGACGCATATGTTTTGTAATCAGTATTTTACGTTAGACAGCGGAATTCCCCAATCTTCCCGTGATGATTAGACGCTCGGCCGGGCCAACCGTTACGTTGCGGGGCGCGGGAGTCCCGGGGCGGCAAAAGGGCGGCTCGCGGCGTGCCGAAATTCCCCGCGGTCGAACGGGAGCGGTATCCTGCTCCGGCGCCTTCGAGGACGCGCACTTCGCGGTTCTGGAAAGAGATCGATGTCACCCGTACACCGGGCGGTGTCGCGGATCAGAGGCATGCTCCCCGGCAACATAGCGTTCCGGCTCGCAGTGCTCCGCCGGAGAATGTCGCGTTGCACGTTCGACAGCGGCACGGCTGCGCCCTCGAGCGGAGGCACGGGATGGCGCGGAAGCGCGGCGCTACAGGGTGGCGAAGTTTTCTTTAGGTCGGGGTTGGCCGCGCGTGGGCATAAACGCGCCCCAGCGCCTTTAGTAGAAGTCCCGGGGATCGATCCGTTTGCCGGACAGCCCGAGCTGCAGCACTTCCATCTGTTCCGGACGGTCGAATACCTTGCCGGGAAAAAATCTCTTCGTCAGCACGCGGACGCCGCCAAACGCCACGCCCAGCACCACGGCGATCAGCATAAAAACGCCGGTACCGATAAAAATCTTCACCAGCGTGCTGGTGATGGGCGGATCCGTCGCGGTCGTGCTTGGCTCGTTCCAGGTCACCTGCGTCTCGTAGTTGATGGACTGTCGCAGCTTCGCCGCGTACCTGCTGGAACTGGGGGCCATTACGGTCGAGAGTAGCGAACCCTTCCGCTCTAGGCCGCCAGCCAGGCTGCCACCCGGAATCACGCCGGCAAGATGCCGCAGGTGCTGCTCGGCCAGTTGTGGATTCGGATAAGCGATCAGCAAGAGCCCGCCGTGGTTTGCGCCGGATTCGTATTGCGCGACGATTACTTCCGGCTCCGCGCCGGTGGCGAAGCCCATCTCCGGAGCCAGCGCCACGTACTCAGGACGTCCGAGCGACTTCACCGCATTTTCAAATCCCGCCGCACCCTGGGCATATTTTTGCGAGCCATCCACCAGGTCCGCTTCGGGCAGATATTCTCGTATCGGCGGCAAGGGAGCCGGATCGATCTTTTCCCGCAGCAGCTTTACCAGCGCCTGTAGCTCGCCATCGCCAACCTTCTTGACGTCGTCCACGCGGACCAGCAGGCTGCCGAGTTCGAGTAACAATTTCTGGTCGTCCACCGCGGAGAGCTGACCGGCTGTTGAGGGCTTCATTCCCGGCTTCAACGCCGCGGTGTAGGCCTCATAGGCCCCGGTCGCATCGCGAAACTCGGCGATGGTCACGACAATCTCTTGTTTTCCGTCACTGTAGATCCGCGTTCTGCGCTCCTGCAGGCCAGCTTCGGTGCTTACTGAGGCACTAAAATCCGCGTTATCCGGCGTTGCCGCCGAGGCGCCCGTGGCTCCCCACTGCCGGAATCGCTCGGGAAACACCCGGGCCACGCTCTTGGTAGGCGCGGCATCGTCCGCGCGCGCCTCTAAAGCCGCTCCGCAGAGCAATCCGCAAAACGCCGCAATGATTGGTGTCAGTCGAGCCATCCCTGCACTCTATTAGACACCACAACCCGGTTTCAAGTTACTTGCACCCGGTGCGTTAGAAGGTGGCGTGCACCGACGCGAACAGCCAGCTTCCCCTGCGGGTATGACCCGCCCGCAAAAAACTCCCCGAGCGACGTGCTCCTACTTGGCCAGCCGCGCAAAGCGCGGCTGGCCAAGTAGGGGCAGTTATTTCTGATTGCTCGATTGTTCCACGGAGGGTGGCATTGCGGGGCGCGGACGGGTCGCTTTGCCCGGCTGATTGAATGCCACGCTGTTCAAACTCTCTAAATAGCTCGACACCCCGGTAAAAATTCCTTCCGCCACGTGCTGCCGCTGCTCGGGTTTTTTGAGCAGTTGCTCATCGGCCGGATTGCTCAGAAAAGAAATCTCCGTGAGGATCGACGGCATATCCGCGCCAATCAGCACCACGAAAGGCGCCTTGCGCACACCGCGATTTTTCACCGTCTTGGCTGACTTCTGGATCTTAGTCGAGAGCGAATTCTGCACGTCTTCGGCAAATTCCTTCGATTCGTCAATCTTCTCCGTGCGCGCAATCTGCCGGACCACGTCCTGCAAATCATGAATGCCCTGCGAACTGGTGGCATTCTCCCGCGCCGCCACTTCCATGGCTTCCGGCGAGCCGCGCAAATTCAAGTAGTAGGTCTCAATCCCGCGTGCCGCGTGATCCTGGCTGGAGTTCGCGTGGATCGAAATGAACAGGTCGGCTTTGGCTTGATTCGCGATGTTGGTCCGTTCTTCGAGGGGGATGAAGGTGTCATCCGAGCGGGTATAGACCACATCGGCGCCGGGCAATTTCTGCTGAATGATTTTTCCGAGGCGTAGCGCCACATCCAGGCATAAATCTTTTTCCATCAAACCGGTTGGCCCGATCGTTCCGGTATCGTGCCCGCCGTGTCCTGCGTCAATCACGATGCGCCCAATCTTCAACCCGAGCGTGCGCGTCAGTGTCGATTGCCCGTCATGGGTAACCGGCGGCGCCGTTGCCGGGCGAACCAAATCCGGTTTCGCGCTGGTATTGGTGGCCTTGAGCGGTTTCGTTCGCGCGCTCTTTTCGGTCACCACCCCGTTGTTGGGTGCCGGATACGCCGAACCGCTCGCACCACTGGTGGGAGCCGTCGCACTTGCCACCGCCGCGGGCATTGCGTTTAAAGAGCGATCGTCCAGCGACGTCACCGCCGCGGGAACCATCGATGCGCCGCGATTCACCGGCGAAGTCGCGCCATCGGTGGTGATATCCGTTGCCGTTCCGTAGTCGGGCGAAGTGTTGGCGCGCGCATCCTCCGCGGGAACGGGCACCGGAGCAGGCATTCGCGCGTCACGCTTTAACTTGGCGCTGCGCACCGGCGCTTCGCCTGGCGACGTGCCATACAAATCGATGATCAGTTGTGGCGGATTGTTCGACAGCGAAGCGGTGTAATCCTTCACCCCGTTTACGTCGAGCACCACGCGGACCACGCCGGCTTGATTCTGCGCCATGCGCACCGCGGTCAAGAGCCGGCCATCCACCTCTACCGTTCCCCGCGCCACTTCCGGGGTCAACCGCGCGGCATGCAAATCGAAAAATATCCGGTCCGGATTGCTGATGCGCGCCGAGGAATACTGCACGCTGCCTTCAAGGTCGATCACCACCCGCGTGGCTTCGCCGCTCGCGCTCGCGCGAATCCGCCGCAGCCGTGGCACATTTTCTGCATCGCTCTCAACTCCGCCACTGTGCGCATCGCCGCCGTGGCGCGCACTTTCGCGCAACGTCGCCGAGACGGACGAGTCCGGAGGCCCGTTCGGTGGGGCCACCGCATATTCAGATGCCGCGCCATTTTCCGAGCGAGTCGCTGGAGCACTTTTCGCCGCGCCCGGCGAGGCCGCGGCAGAACTGCCATGCTGGCTGCTCTCTAGCAGCGCTATCTCCGCCAGGGCCTCTTGCGCCTCGCGCCGCCGCGCGGAACGCGGATAGCGCTTCACAAATTCGGCATACGTTTCGGTCGCCGCCGCGGTATCGCCCAACTGATTCTTTTGCAGCTTGCCCGCGCGCAGCCACGCGTCCTGGCAAAACTTGCTGGTGGGATATTCCCGCGCCAAAAAACCATACGTGTCTACCGCCGACTGGTAATAGCTCCGCCCAAAGCGGTCGCCCATCTCGGTATAGAGTTCCGCAATGGACAGCAGGGAATCGGGCACTTCCGGGGCGCGCGGCGTAATCAAGGTCACGCGGTGGTAGGCGGCCACAGCCTGCTTGTATTCGGATAGGGTCCTTTTCTCGGCGGGTTTGCTGCTGAGGGCCGCGCGTTGCTCTTCCGCCCGCGCGTATTGCGAGGAAGCAGCCTGCCGCTTGACCGCTGTGGCCGTCGGAGCAGCGTCGTTTTCCGCACAAACCGCTTTCCCGCCGAGCGCGCCAAATACCAGAGCGCTTACCAGCAGCGCGCGCAGCAGCGCATTTTCACGGATAACGGGCGCCCGCGAAACAAAAACCGGCGAAACCGGGGCGAAGGCCTTGTGGAAATTTTTTTGGCCGCTTACCATGCTCCCCCGCGAACTCTGAACACCCTCAAATTGTAGTCAAAACGGAAAGCGAACGTCGCGCCAATTGCATCAGTCGTTCGAGAAGATAATACGCCCACTGGCATCCACATCCCGGTGAATCGGCAAGGCGCGTAAAAATGAAGTCCCCGAGAAACCCGATCCCGGACGATTGATCGCAAACTGCACCTTGCGCACGTAATCCCGCGTCTCGCGAAACGCTGGAATGCCATGCGCGCGGTCCACCGCGCCTTCTCCAGCATTGTACGCCGCCAGGGCCAAATCCAGGTTGCCATTGTAGCGTTCGAGCAATGTCTTCAGATAACGAACCCCGGCGTCGATATTCTGTTGCGGATTAAACAGGTCGCTGGCCCCAAATCTTTGCGCGGTGGTGGGAATCAGCTGCATGAGACCTCCCGCCCCCTTGCGCGAAAGCGCCCCGGCGTTCCAGTTGGACTCGGTTTGAATCACCGCCCGGATCACCGCCGGGTCCACGTGATGGCGATCCGCGGCCTCGCTGACCAATTTTTCCGCGCCGTCCCGGTCGATGCTCACCGCCGGCCGCGAATACCCGCTAAAAGAAGATTCCGCATTCATGTAGATGGTTGCGTGTGGCTTCGGCACTCCGAGGTGAATGGTCGCCGGTGGCTCGGCATTCACAAAAAGCCGTCGCCCGTCTTCGCCGGTGACTTTGGCGATCTGGGCGGAACCAGGAGCGCAAAAACACGCCGCCACCGCCAGAATCAAGCTAGCCGGGATTGTGGTGCGTCTGTGCATCACCTTGGGGAAGGCGAGTTGCAAAATAAAAGCTGGTTCCGAACCGAAACGTAGCATCCGAACTATCGAAGACTAAACCATTTAGCCGGACATGTACCGAACAATGCAGCGAGAGTTTGCCTGCGGAGCGCACTCCCACCGAGCACATATCGAGCGCACCCTAATTATAGCAGCGGCTCGAGTAGCCCCGGCACTCCAGCCAGGGCACTTTTTAGGGCCGATGTGTCTTTTCCGCCAGCCTCGGCCAAATCCGGCCGGCCGCCCCCGGAGCCGCCTACCTGCTCGGCCAGCGTCCTGATCAGTTTTCCGGCGTGCACCCTGGAGGTCAGGTCCTTTGTAACTCCAACAATTAAAGCCACTTTATCGCGATCAGGCATGCCCAAAACTACGACGCCGGAGCCCAGTTTTTGGCGCAGCGAGTCCACCAACTGGCGCAGGCCTTCCCGGTCTACATTGGCCACTTCGGCCGATACGAGGCTCACGCCCTTAATCACCTGTACCTTGCCGATGAGCTCGTCAAGCTGCCCCAAGGCTCCCTTGCGCTTCTCGCCTTCGAGCTCCTTCTCGAGGGCCTTCACGGTGGCCGACATCTTCTCGACCGCGGCCAGCACCGAGTCTTCCGCCACATTCAACTGGCTGGCGACCCGGGACAGCACCGCGGCTTGCTGTTGAAAGTGCTCGAGCGCTCCGATTCCGGTGACCGCTTCAATGCGCCGCACCCCGGCGGCCACGGATTGTTCGCCGACGATTTTTAGTACCCCGACATCGCCGATGCGGTGCACGTGCACGCCACCGCAAAGTTCCTTGGAGTAGAACCCGCGGGGCGCGCGCTCGTCCGGGATGGTCACCACGCGCACGTTGCTCTCGGGGTATTTGTCGCCGAAAAAGGCCAGCGCTCCCGAAGCCAGCGCGTGGTCAATCGAGGTCACTTCGGTCTCGACCGGCGTGTTCCAGCGAATCTCGTCGTTCACCTGTTGCTCAATGTCGCGCAACTCCTCGGCATCGACCGGCGCAAAGTGCGAGAAGTCGAAGCGCAGGCGCTCCGGCGCGTTCAGCGAACCGGCCTGCTTCACATGCGTTCCGAGAGTGTTGCGCAGCGCCGCGTGCACCAGATGCGTCCCCGAATGATTGCGAATGATGCGCGCGCGCCGCTCCGCATCCGCCACCACGGTGACGCGCTCCCCCAGGTGCAGAGTTTCCTTGGCCTTAACGCGATGCGCCACGAGTCCGGCGACAGGATAGTAAGCGCCCGTCACTTCCGCAAGGATCTGCGACTCTGAAGCATCGTAAAATGCGCCGGTATCGGCGACTTGCCCGCCGGACTCGGCGTAAATCACAGTGCGATCCAGCACCACTTCGCCTGTCTCGCCGGCCTTCAGCTCCGAAACCGGGCCGCTTTTGGTAATGATGGCCTCAATCCGGACGTCTTGATCCTTCGTTGACGCCGCCGTGCTCGCGGCATAAAAGTCCTTTTCCGTCTTAAACGTCTCCGCAATCTTTGCAAACGCCGGATTCGCCGCTTCCTTTCCGCCTCCGCCCTTCCAGGACGCGCGCGCCTTGCTCCGCTGCTCGTCCATCGCGCGGTCGAATCCGGCCCAGTCAATCGTATGGCGACGGTCGCGCGCAACGTCTTCGATGAAGTCGCGTGGCAATCCATAGGTGTCATACAGGGGAAACACTTCCTCCCCCGGGATGGGGCGCATAAACTCCTCGCGGCAATTTTCATCGAAGCGTTTCGCCCGCTCTGCCCCCAAGCTGTTCCGAACGTGCTCGCTAATTTGTGGTAGTGAGATCTCCGGGAATTCCTCCTGAATTCCTTGGACTCCTTCCTGCTTGAGCTTCGCTAGCAGGCCATTCGTGCGCTCGGCGATGACTCTTGCAAAAAGCCGGTACAACTCGTTCTGCCCCTTGTTTATGGTGTTGGCGAATCTCTTCTCTTCGGCCAGCACGATATCGGCAATCCTCGCGGAACTTGCCGATTGTAATTCAGGATATGCCCCAGCCATCAGATCTCGAACGGTGTCCGTCATTTTGTAGAGGAACGGTCCGTCGGCGCCGACCAGACCGCCGTGACTAATCGCGCGGCGCATTATTTTTCGGAGAACATAGCCGCGTCCTTCGTTCGAGGGAACTACCCCGTCGGCTATAAGAAACGTTGTCGCGCGGGAATGATCGGCGATTACCCGCAACGATGCTGCACCGCGACCCTCTTGTTCTCTGGTTTCCGCTTGGTAATCAGCTCCGCAGAGCTCCGCCGCCCGCTTCAGCAGCGGCACAAACAAATCCGTGTCGTAATTGGAAATTACGCCCTGCAGAACTGCGGCGACGCGTTCCAGGCCCATTCCCGTGTCGATGGAAGGCTTGGGCAGGGAGCTCAGCACTCCCGATGTGTCGCGATTGAACTGCATGAACACCAAATTCCAAATTTCTACGTAGCGGCCGCAATCGCAGGGGAATTTGCAATTCGCGTGGCCTTCTTCCGATGCGGCCACGCCCATGTCGTAGAAAATTTCGGAACACGGGCCGCACGGCCCGCTATCGCCCATGGCCCAAAAATTGTCTTTCAGGCCGGGAATCGGCACGACGCGCTCGCCGGGCACTTGCTGTTCCAGCCAGAAGCCGCGGGCTTCTTCGTCGACGCCCAAAACTGTGCCCGGCGCCACTTCCGCACCCCCAAAGACCGTCACGTACAATTTGGCTTTATCAATTGCGAACCACTCGTGCGAAGTAATCAGTTCCCAGGCAAAGGCCACGGCGTCGCGCTTGAAATAATCGCCGAAGGAAAAATTCCCCATCATCTCGAAGAAGGTGTGGTGGCGTTTTGTGAATCCTACATTTTCTAAATCGTTGTGCTTCCCGCCAGCGCGCACGCATTTCTGTGCAGTCGTAGCGCGGTTATATTCGCGCCTTTCGAGCCCCAGAAACACGTCCTTAAACTGGTTCATTCCTGCGTTCGTGAAAAGCAGAGTGGCATCGCCATGCGGTACGAGCGAAGAGCTGCGCACGCGGCGATGGCCTTTCTGCTCAAAAAATTGCAGAAACTTTTCGCGGATCTCGTTCCCAGTCATGGTCACCGTCAATCACCCTCACATCACGGCCAAGCAGCAATTTATAAGGCTTCAGTATCGCAGACCATTCAAGGCGTTCGCCAGCACCCCTTAGCGTGCGCGAACGGGCAAAACCATAGGGGGCGGGCACCGGTAACACCGCCGCTGAATTCCTGCTTCGACTAAGGCGCAGAATGCGCGTAGGGTTGCACCTAGGAGGGCAAACTTGCGCCCATTGCCGTTTTCCGGGGGATCCCTTTACGCCATCATTTTCTGGTCCGTCTACATTTCGTGGTTTGTGCTCGAAACCGTAACCTCGATACGCAAGCGCTCGACGGACCGTTCCACAGGCCGCGACCGCAACTCCTACCTCCTGCTTATGATTCTTCTCTGGCTGGCGATAGGATCGGCCTTTGCCCTGGCCGTCCAACTTCTGCAAGCCACCATCCTTGGGCATCGCAGCGAGGTCTTTTTCACTGGCATTGCCCTCATGCTGGCCGGCGTGGTCTTCCGTTTCTACGCCATGTCCGTTCTGGGCAAATATTTCACCTACCAGGTCGCCATTCAATCCGGGCAAACCGTCATCGACACTGGGCCCTATCGCTACCTTCGCCATCCTTCCTATTCGGGAGCCCTGGTTACCTTGCTAGGGCTGGGCCTCGCGCTAGGAAACTGGGCCTCGCTCCTGGCGCTTTTTGCCTGTATGGGCGCAGCCTATTCCTACCGCATATCAGTCGAAGAACACGCGCTGCTTCTGACCCTTGGCGAGCCTTACAAAGAGTACATGCGGCGCACCTGGCGTCTCGTGCCATTTTTGCTTTAGGGGCGCTCCGCGCTTAAGGGAGTGGCCCGGACCGGTCACATTAACCCGCTCTGCCGGGCCAATTTGAGGGCTTCGATGGCAGCGCCGCGGGCGCCGGCGGTGTCGCCGTTGGGCATGACGTAAATAGGGATACCCGCCTGCTCTTCGCGCTGTGCGGGCATGCCCACGCGAATCTCGCTCATAAACCATTTCTGGAACTCCGCGCTGGTCTCCAGGGCGCCGCCGCCCACGATCAGGGCGTCGGGGTCGAAGGTATTGATCATCTCGTCGAAAAAAAGGCCCAAGGCATGAGCCTGCACGCGAAAGATCTCCTTGCACAGCGCGTCGCCCGCGTCGGCCAGTCCGCGCACCATCTTGGCCGCCTTCGACGGCTCCAGCTTCGCCAATTCGTGGTTCGGATAGCGCGGCAGAAAGTACGGCAACAAATTTCTTTCAATGCCCGTCAGTGAACACAATGACTCCAAATCTCCCACGCGTCCGCAATTGCACAAGGGCTGCATTCCCACGGTGTCCGCGATACCTTGATACGGCAGCAAGACGTGGCCGAGCTCCCCGCCAAATCCGTTTTTTCCCTTCACCACAGCGCCGTCCAGAATGATTCCGCCGCCGTTGCCCGTGCCAATGATGGTGGACACCGAGGTCTCCTTGCTGTCGGAGCCAAATATCGTGTAGTGGCCCCACAGCGCGGCGGCGTTTCCATCATTCAAATACGACACCGGCTTGCCGAGTTTTTGCGCCAAGCTCCCGCGAATATCAAATCCTGACCACAGCGCGTGGACAAAATTTGTGGAACCCCGCGCGCTGAGTTGTCCCGCCGCACTCGCCGGACCTGGCGTGTCCAGGCCAACGGCCACTACCTCGTCGAGCGTTACGCCCGCCCGTTCGGTAGCAATTTTTAGACCATCGGCGATCTGCCCGAGACACACGCCGGGGCCCTGTTTCGATAACGCGGGGTGCTCGCACAGGCTCTCAAAATGAAAATGCTCAAGCTGATCGATCAACGTGTAGTTGATCGCCGTTCCGCCCAAATCCACTCCTGCCACGACCGGCATGTGGTTCCTCCTCGACCTAAGTGCCTGCTCGGCCCCAGCCTAGCAGAATTTTCCCTGGAGCACAGGTCTGCCCGGAAACCGTGGAAACCGTCCGGACCGTAGGAAGCGATGCGCGGGCAAAAATCCACTTGACTCGGCGTGGGAAATGCACAACCATATGGTTGTGGATAACCTAAGCCCAGCCTTCGCGGCCCTGTCCGATCCCACGCGTCGCGCCATCCTGGCCCGCCTCATGCAAGGGCCTTCTACCGTCAGCGAACTCGCCGAGCCCTTCGCCATTTCTCAACAAGCCATTTCCAAACACCTCGCCTATCTCGCAAACGCCAAGCTCATTCTAAAAGAGCGCCGCGGCAGGGAGCACCTCTGCAGGCTCGAACCGCGGGCCATCAAGCCAGTTGCGGACTGGGCCGACAACTACCGTAAATTCTGGGAAGCCAGCTACCAGCGCCTCGATGTTGTCCTCGAAAACATGAAGGCCCGGGAAGGCCGGTCGCTCGGCAGAAAAAGGCAGCGAAGCAAAAATAAATAGAAGGAGAAAGAAATGAGCAACACAGGAGAAAAAATGGCCAAGGACAACCAAACCACCATCATCGTCGAGCCCGGCAAACAAGAAGTGTTCATCAGCAGGGAGTTCGAAGCGCCGCGCGAACTGGTCTTCCGCGCCTACAGCGATCCCAAACTGCTCACGCAATGGCTGGGCCCGCGCGATCTCAAGATGACCGTGCAGCAGTTCGACGCTCGAAGCGGCGGCTCTTACCGCTACACCCACACGCGCGGCAGCCACGACTACAAGTTTCACGGGGTGATCCACGAACTGACTGCGCCCGAACGCATCATCCAGACCTTCGAGTTCGAGGGATTCCCGGAACCTGGGCACGTGGCCCTTGAAACCACGAGATTCGAAGCCCTGCCGGGCCGTCGCACGAGAGTCAACACGCAGTCCGTCTTTCAATCCGTGGCGGATCGCGACAGCATGGCCGAATCCGGCATGAAACGAGGCGTCGAAGAAGGGCACGAGCGGCTAACCGGGTTGCTCGAAGCGCTGAAGAAGAAGTAAGCCCGGCTGCCGTTTGATTGGATGTCTTCTTGCGCTAGACTTGCGCGCATGGCCAAGCGCTCGAGTTTAACGGTGCTCTTGCTGCTAGCGCTGGCGGTTCAGACGAACTGCCAATCCAGCGACGTGCCGGGGACGGAGTGGAAGCAGTTAGCGTCGCCGGAGCGAGCCGGCTGGTCCGCCGACAATCTCAAAAAAATCCGCAGCTATGTTGAAGAGATTGGCTCGACTTCGGCGGTGATTGTGCGCCATGGCGTGATCGTCGCGGCTTGGGGCGATGTCAGCCACCGCTCCAACCTGCATTCCTGCCGCAAGAGCTTGTTGAACGCGCTGATTGGTATCGCCGTGGCCGGAGGCCAGATCAATCTCAGCGACACCCTGGAGAAGCTGGGGATCGACGATAACCGGCCGTCCCTGAGCGCAACGGAAAAGCAAGCGACGGTGCGCGATCTCCTCGAGGCGCGTTCGGGCGTCTATCATCCAACCGTCTACGAAACCAAGGGTATGGAAGAGAAAAAACCCCCGCGCGGATCCCACGCTCCCGGCACTTTCTGGTATTACAACAACTGGGATTTCAACGCTCTCGGCTACATCTACGAACGCGCCACGGGAACGAAGATCTTCGACGCCTTTGCTCAAGAGATCGCCCGCCCCATCGCTATGCAGGATTTTCGCGCCCGCGATGGACGTTACATTAACGGCGCCGACACGCGCTTTCCCGCCTATGTCTTCGACATGAGCGCTCGCGACTTCGCGCGCTTCGCCTTGCTCTATCTTCATGGCGGCAAATGGAACGACGCGCAAGTCGTGCCGGAAGATTGGGTCAAGGCCAGCACCCGCCCTTATTCCGACACCGAGTCCGGCGGCTACGGCTATCTTTGGTGGACGGGCGACTCGACCAGCGGCGCACCGCAGGAAATCTCCTTTCCAGAAGGCAGCTTCTGGGCCGAAGGCCACCTCGGGCAGTACGCCGTAGTTGTACCCTCGCTCGATCTGATCGTCGTAAATCGTGTGGACGGAGACATGAGCAAGCGCAAAGTCAGCAAGCGGGAGATTTCCCGCCTGGTGCGCATGGTGGTAGGGGCCGCGCCGCCCAAGTAAAAGTTTCCGCTGGGGGCAAGGCCCCCCGCCTTGAGCGCGTGAGCGATCTTTGTCTCGGTCCTGTCCTCCGCGCTTCCTTCTGGTTTGCGGTAGTTCTTGCCTCCGGGCGCGAGAGGACATCCCATGCGATCGTCGAACATCACTCGAGGCATTTTGAGCATCCTCGTCATTTCTGCGCTGCCCCAGCAAAGCTCTTGCCAAACCTCTCGACCGCCCAAACGCACGGTGATTGCCGCCAGCGCCGTGCTCGACGGCAAAGGACATCTCCTGCGCGACACGAGCATCGTTATCGAAGGCTCAAAAATCATCGCCGTTGGTCCACAGGCAACGGCGATCGACTACGATCTGCGCGGCTTGACGGTTCTACCCGGCTGGATTGACGCACACTCGCACATTACCTGGAGCTTCGGCGCCGACGGGAAAAACGCCGGCATGAGCGGCACGACGCAGGAGGCCGCTTACCAATCGGCCTCCAACGCATTCGTAACTCTGATGGCCGGCTTCACTACCATTCAAAGTCCGGGTTCGCCGAACGACGTTCCCCTGCGCGACGCCATCGCCAGAGGTTCGCTTCCCGGCCCGCGTATCCTCAGCGCCGGCGAGCCGATCATGGGCCGCGGCGAGCAGACCGGCACTCTAGATGAAATCCGCGCCTTGGTGCGAAAGCAAAAAGCCGCGGGCGCGGACCTGATCAAAATCTTCGCCTCGGGCGGTATGACCAAAGGTCCGATGACGCTGTCGCGAGAGCAGCTGAACGCCGCCTGCGATGAGGCGAAGAAGCAAGGTTTGCGCACGCTGGTGCACGCCTACCGCGATGCCGTGCGTGCCGCGACGCTGGCTGGATGTACGGAAATCGAGCATGGCCTCGGCGCGAACGACGACGATTTGAGACTGATGGCCGAAAAAGGCACGTTTTTCGATCCGCAAGCCGGTTTGCTGCTGGAAACGTATCTCCAGAATAAAGACAAGTATCTCGGCACGCCTTACTACCCGACGAGCGAAGAGGGGTTCGCGGTGTTCGAGAAAATCCTGCTCCTAAACCAGGACTTGATGCAGCGCGCGGCAAAAATTGCCGGACTGAAAATTGTCTTTGGCACGGATGCTGTGGCCGGCGCGCACGGACGCAATGCGGAAGAATTCGTCGAGCGCGTGCGCGACTGCAGTGTGGACCCTATGGCCGCGATGGTCTCCGCCAACTCCTTGGGCGCGGAGGCCTTGGGCATGGGCGATCAGATCGGTTCGATAGCCCCCGGTCTCGAAGCCGATATCATCGCCCTCGACGGCGACCCGCTGAAGGACATCACCGCCGTTCGCCGCGTGCTGTTTGTCATGAAGGGCGGCATCGTGTACAAGAATCTCGCTCGCGGCGGAAGTTCCGTTGCCCCCCGCACGATGCCAAATCGCAAGGCCGGCCCATGAACGGAAGAGGCTGTTCGATTCAGTGAAAACAGACTTAGGGTCTCTGGCCAACGGCGCGCTCGTGATCCATTGGGCAACCTGATTTGCGCGCCGCCTTCTAACCTGCGGTCCGGATGAGCCTGGCTGCCGTGAACTCGGGCGCGAGCAATTGATCAGCCACCTGCTCCTCGCCCACCACCTCGAAACCCGCGTTTCAGGCCGGTCAGCCGCGTGCCAGCCAGGCCGCCCATGCGAGAATGGCAGCGACGAGCGCGGAGAGCACCGCCGGGGGTGGCCCAAAATAGAGCAAGCTGAGCACCAGGCCCGCCAGCTGCACCGCAAAAAACACCCATCCGAGCGCGCCGATGCTGGATGGGGCGGACCGCGCCAAATCGCCCAGGTGCCAGGCAACAAAGGCGGAGAAGAGCATCGCCACGGTAGCCGAGAGGCCGAGGCCGCGGTAGAAAGCCCCGTAACTGTAGCTGCGGTCATGCACCACAAAATGGACAGTATTCATGGCCTCAAATACCGCACGCGCCTCTGCCGAAGGCGCGCTCAGGCTCAGAAATCCATACGTGTGCCCCAGTGCAAACAACACAAACACGAACGCCGCCGTACGATAAAGCACCGTCGCCTTCATGGACCACCCCTTTGGCCGGGAATTTTCTTGCGGCCCGAGAACCCTGGAATTGAAACGGCGCAGCACCAGGAGTGCATCGCCGTGCTGCGGATGGTTCTTCCGCGCCAGCCAGTTTCCTCCCGCGCTATCGTTCTGGCGGGCGCTGCTCGTCGTGCTTTTCCGCTTCCGCGGCAAAGAGCGCCAGCGTGCTGCCCCATCCGCCTGGGGAATCCACCATGCCGCGCATCGTTTCCCAACCCCCGCCCATGCGCGCGAAGTTGCGGTGTTCCAAATCCACGCGCGTGGCACCGTCTTCAAGCGGCGTAAATCGCACTTCGACCTCGCTCGATTTCGCCAAATCCGGTTCGTACTGCCATTGCCCGGTGATTTTCCAGGCCATCACAAAACGCTTGGGTGGTTCCCAGGCGGTGATTTCGCCCCAGTCGCACTCCGTCCCGTCGGTTTGCTCGGTGTAACAGCGTCCGCCCACGTGACCTTCAATGATGGCCCGCTTCATCGGTACCTTTCCGATGTGGTGGCTGCGTGGCCACCAGCTGTCGAAGCCCGCGGTAAATACTTCGAACGCGCGTCGCGCACTGGCTTGTACCGTGATGGTCTTGCGTACCGGCGCGTCTTGCATCGCAGTGGCACCCGGTAACACCCGTTCCTGTGGCATAGATGGTTCTGCGCTGCTCATTGCTCCTCCTTTTTGTTTTTACTGGCAGATTGGCGGGCTCGTGGCTTTTCCGACTTTTCGACTTCACGGCCGAAGGCGCTCAAAGCCTGTCCCCAGAACTGCTCAAAGTATTCGCGCAGGGTCGCAAATCCCGAGGGATTCAGCTGGTACAGGCGGCGATTACCGGCGGCCCGGTCCACGACAAGGTGGGCCTCTTTTAGGACGCGCAGGTGCTGAGAAATGGCCGGCCGGCTGACCGGGAACTCCCGCGCCAGTTCGCCGACCGCCATCGGTCCGTTAACGAGCCTGGCGAGAATGCCACGGCGGGTCGCATCGCCGAGAGCGTCGAGCTGCAAGTCTTGGTAAGTAGCCACTAACGGTAAGCTATAGCTTACCAATCGGCTTGTCAACCATTTTTTGCCCGTCCGCGCCCGAGGCAAGCCCAGGCACGAGTGCCGCCCCGGTCCCGGGCGGGCCGGCGGTGTACCATGGAATCGCTGGGCACAGCCCGTTCTTCAAGCGGTGAATCTTGGGCAAGGACATGCTGCGAAGAGCCTTCGTTTTTGCGCTGCGCAGTGGCCTGGCGGGCGCAGAGAGCTTCGCCCTGCTCGCGGCCTGCTCTTTGATTGCAAGGCCGCTGGCCGCGACAGAACCGGTGCACGGACTGTGGATATGGAAAAGCGCTTGGGTGCTTGAAGCGCCCAACGCTGCTGAAGCACTGGTAAAGTTCTGCGCCGCGGAAAATATCAACGAAGTCTATATCTCGGTCTCCGCGCGCAGCGCAGCGGCAGAAGAACCGCAGCTGGCGCTTCTCATCGCACTACTTCACCAGTCAAACATTCGCGCGGAGGCGCTCCTCTCGAGCGCCGACGCCGATGAGCCGGGCAAACATCGCGACACGTTCCTGCGCCACGTGCAGGAAATCGTGAAATTTAATCAACGCCACGTTGCAGAGCGCTTCGACGGCGTTCATCTGGACATCGAGCCGCAACAACGGCCGGAAAATAAAGGTCCCGGCAACCTGGGTTTCCTGTCTGATCTCGTAGAAACGTTTCGTGCCGCGCAGGCCATCGCGGAGCCGGCCCGGCTGACCGTCAACGTCGACATTCAGAGCAAGCTGCTAAGAGGCGATATCGCGGAACGCAAGATGCTGCTAAGCGCGGTCCCGCGCGTCACTCTGATGATGTACGAACTGAGCAGTCCAGGAGATGGTGACAGCCCCGAACAACAAGGCGAAAAAGCTCAAAAAGCCAGCCAGAAATTTCTCAACATGGCCTACGCGGGGTTGCCGGCCAAAAATGTGGCGGGCATGGCAATTGCTCTACGCACCCCGGATTACGGCGAATTGCTGCCGCAAATGCTGAAGAAACTCGACGACGCGAATCGCGGCAATCCGCGTTATCTCGGTTGGGCCTGGCATGCCTATGGCGACTATTTGAAGTCCGCACAATGATGCAAAAAAAGCGCCGGGACGCGGTCTGCTTGCCAGGTCGCGTCCCGGCGAAATGGTCCGAAGGTGCGAGGTTTCTACCGGTGACGCTCGTGCTCTTCGACCCGTGGGCGGCCTTCGCGGGCCGCGGCGCGTTCGCGTTCGCTGCGGGCATGTAGCTCATGCTGCTCTGCGAGACGAGCGCCCGGCGCGATTCTTCGCACGCCAGCATAGGGGTGCACGTACGCGCCGCGATTCACCCAGGTGCGTCCCCAGACGGCGTTGTTGACGTACACGCGGTGCGCGCCCCAATCAAACCGCCCGAATCCGACGCCCCAGCCCCACGGCCGGAAAAATCCGCCGATGCTCACGCCGAAGCCAAAACGAATGGCACCGCCCACAAAGAATCCCGGACGCGGAGCAACGAAAACAATACCCGGATCGTAATACGGCACCACCACGAAGGCCGGATCGACCGGCGCAATCGAGATATACGGCCCGCCGCTCACAACCACCTGCGGGTTGCTGCGCAAGTAGCCGTACTGCTCGGCCTTGTGACGCTCACGCTGCACGGCGTCCATAACGTCCTGCTGCGAAGCCAGGAACGCGTTTCCGAGATCCGTGGTCCAGCTGATGTTGGAGGCCATGGTATCGAGTACGGACGGGAAGGGCAGTAGCGCCTGGACGCTGGGGTCCCAAGGCAGTTGGTCGCCCTGAATGGCATCGGCCAGGGCCTGTCCGGTCAGATAGTGGTGTTGATCCGCCCAGCGCGCAGCGTCCGGGATTTCGTTGGGATAGGTTGCGCCAGCCAGCACTTGCGCGAGCAGCGAGTCGGGATAAAGCGCGACGCGAGCCACCAGCTGATCCAGCTGTTCAGGGGAAAAGGAAGGCGGCGGCGCCTGATCCGCGGCGTATGTGGGAGGCGGAGCGTTCTGCGCAAAAACACCCCCACACACCAAGGCCGCAAGTACAGCCAAAGCTAGAAATTTCCTGACAGTTTTCATGCCATGCTCCTAGAGAACCCGAAACGCCCCATTGCGCTTCGAGAGATTTTCATTCATCGAGCCCTGAATGCTAAACACGCTAACATCGCGTAAGTTTCGCTGTCTATCGGGCAAACTCTTGGCCGCACGCTACGGTAAACCCATTAGCACGCGCATTCAGAGCCGCGATTTTCCGCCAACGGCCTCGCAGGGAGCAAGCCGGCGCACAGCGCCGCGCGGTAGCTCGATTTCATCTGCTGGAGAGCACGAATTTGTTGCCATCGACATCCTTGAAGATGGAGGACGTTCCCCAGTCTTCTTTCTTGGGGTCCTTCTCAAACTCCACGCCTTTTGCTTTCATGGCTTTGGCGGTGGCAAATACGTCGTCGCACCAGAACGACATGGACTGAAAACCTCCAATGCGATTCTCGTGACCCTCCGGAGTGAACAACGCCAGCCCGGTTTCCGCACCGGGAATACCCAGTTCGATCCAGCGTTGCGTGGGCGTAAAATACTGGTCCGTAATCACCTTGAAGCCCAGTTTCTCGGTAAAGAATTTTAGGGAAGAATCCTGATTGCGCACGGGAATGCTCACGAATTTCAGCCCACGAATCATCGCGTTGTTCTCCTCGCTTCAGCTATCTTGGTGAAACCTGGCGAACGGAGAATAGCGCGGCTTATTTTGCGGTTGCAATCAGCCAGTCGTTGCTATACTAACTATAGGTATAGCGATGCCAGCCATAGATTTGTATATTACGGATGTGCTGCTGCGCGATCTGGTCGGCCATGACCGCCGGCCGGTCAGTTTTCTGGTGTATCTCTGGCTTGCGGTCGAAGAGCAGCGCAGAACAGCCGCGGTGCAGATCAGCTACCGCGAGCTGGCGGAATGCATCGGCGTGTCGAAGAGCGCGACGCAATCCGCGGTCGCTTGGCTGGTGCGGCGCCGCCTGCTCGCGGCCAGCAAAGAAAACGCTACGGCGACGCCGCGCTATACGGTATTAAGTCCTTGGAAAGATCCGTCCCGCCACCGCTAGGCAAATTCCACGCATTGCGATGTGAAGCGCGCGAGCCTGGCCCCCCTTTGCGATTGCAGCGCTCAAACCCGGGCTGGCGCATTCCGCGGACCGCTGGCGCGCAAAATGTATACGCCCCTACTCTGCGTTCGCCAGTGTGATGCTGACGAGATTGTGCACCCAGCGGGCCGGCCTTTTATCGTCGGTGACCACCAGGCGAAACGGCCCGTCGTTGCCGAGAGGTTTGCCGTCGCGGGCGTCGGCCACGATAATTTGACCCGCGTGAAAGCTGGGATCCACCTCGGCCAGGGAAAATACTACGGAATAATGATCCGCCCCGGTAGCCATGACGTAGCGCGTCATCTGTTTCCCGCGCAGATCGTTTCCCAGCGGGGCATTCAATTTCGCGAGCAGCATCGGGAGCGGCACGCCTGAATAGGATTCGTCGGCGTTGCTGTGTGCGTTGTGCACGCTCAGGGTGACGTGGGGAATGCTGGCGAACTCGGCCGGGGAAAGCGCTACCGGCGGATGATCCGAGCCCGCAAGAAGCATCAGCGTATCGCTCGACGACGGTGTGGGACGGGCCGTAACGGTGGCGGCCGGGACCTGCTGCGCGAGAACCACGTCACAGCGGATTATGGAGAGAGCCAACAGAAAACTTAAACCCTGATGGTTGCGCATGGCGGAAGAATACCTCCGAA
>JBEKSZ010000021.1:0-40030 GCA_049516615.1 Candidatus Acidiferrum sp.
GTGACCTGGGCTTCGTCAAGCACCGCGACGGCGACGATCAGCAGCGCAGGTTTGGCATCGGCGCTGAAAGCTGGCAGCACGACCATCAGCGCGACGAGCGGAGCCGTCTCTGGCAGCACCACGCTGACGGTAACAGCGGCAACGCTGGTGTCCATCGCAGTCACGCCAGTGAATCCATCGGTCGCCGCTGGCGGTACACAACAGTTCACTGCGACAGGGACCTATAGCGACAGCTCCACGCAGAATCTTACGCTGGGCGTAACGTGGGCGTCTTCCAGCACGGCTGCAGCAACGATCAGCAGCGCAGGGCTCGCCACGACTGGCTCGACTGCGGGTTCGACGACCATCAGCGCCACAAGCGGCAGCGTTAGCGGCAACACTACGCTCACGGTGACGGCGTCGTCTGCCGTTCCAACTATCCTCTCGGTGGCGGCCAATTCCGCTCTCCAGGGCCAGACAATCACTGTGACCATCACAGCACAGAATACGCATTTCGTGAATGGCAGTACGCAAGCCAGCTTCGGTCCCGGCGTTGCCGTCGGTAGCGGCGTCGCGGGCGCGTTCGGTCCCGTCACGGTAACCAGTTCCACCACGGCCATGGCGCAGTTAACGGTCTCCGCCAGCGCCCCACTCGCGACACGGACCGTGGGAGTAAAAACCGGGAGCGAACAGGCTTCGCTATTTAACGGTTTTACTGTGAGCGGCTCACCCACGATTCTGTACGTGTCGCCAAACTATGCCAATCCGGGGACGATGGTTGCCGTTTCCATTTCTGGCTTGGCTACGCATTTCCAGCAGGGGGTGTCGGTAGCCAACTTCGGAGCGGGTATTTCGGTTGGCGGCGGGGCGATGGGCGCGGCCGGACCAATAACGGTCACAGGTCCCACGGCTGCGACGGCGAACTTGACCATCAGCGCCGGCGCCACGCTCGGATTGCGCGCACCGGTGACGGTGACGACTGGCACGGAGTCCGCATCGTGGTCCAGTCCGGGCTTCTTTGTGCTCGGCCCGGTTACTGGCCCCTTTCCAACGGTAACCATCACCAGCCCGACGGAGGGTTCGCAAGTCACCACGATGACCACCGTGACCGGGACAGTCAGCAGCCCGAATCTTGCTTACTGGACGCTTTCCTACGAAGCTAGCGGATCAACTACCTTTACACAATTCGCCACCGGCACCGCCGCCGCCGTAACCGGCACCTTCGATCCAACCCCGCTGGTGAACGGCATGGCCCAGATCCAGCTGACGGGAGTGGATCAATCCGGCCAGACGAGCAGCACGATCGTCGATGTGGTGCTGGCCGGAAACGTGAAGGTCGGGAATTTTACGTTGTCGTATCGCGATCTGAGTATTCCGGTTGCCGGTATTCCCATCCAAGTGGTCCGGACCTACGACAGCCGTATAAAGAGCAGCCAAGATTTTGGTTTTGGCTGGTCGCTCAGCTACAACACCGTCACGGTCCAAATCAATGGAATCCTCGGTCAGAACTGGTCAGGCACGGCTACCGGCGGGTTCTTCCCCAATTATTGCGTGGTTCCCGCGCAGAACTACGTGGTCAGCGTGCGTCTGCAGGACGGCACAGTGTATCAATTTGCGCCGCAAGCGAGTCCCTCGACGCAGTGCCAGGAACTCGTGCCGCCGGAATTTGTGGACATCAGTTTCAAGTCCATCGGTTCGACCCCGGCGAACGCCAGCTTGTCGTCCCCAACAGCAACAGGTTTGTTCGTGAGCGGCGGATTCCCCGGGCCTCTGCAATTGCTCGATTCCGGCACATTTGAGCCGGTGGATCCGGATCAGTACATTCTGACGCTGCCAAACGGCCAGCAATTGCAGCTCAGTAGAAGTGTTGGCCTGCAGAGCGTGACGGACACGAACAACAACACGTTGACCTTTACCGCCAACGGCATAAGCTCGTCGCCGAGCGGCAAGAGCGTCACCTTCGCGCGCGACGCCCAGAACCGTATCACCACCATCACCGATCCGAATGGCAACGTGTTGCGGTATGCGTACGACGCCAGCGGGGATCTGACGTCGGTGACCGATCCTTCCGGCAATATCAGCACCTTTGTCTATGACGGAAACCATGACCTGCTGTCCGCAGTCAACCCGCTGGGAGTTCAGGGCTTACGGAACACTTACGATAACAACGGACGGTTGATTTCGACGACAGAGCCGAATGGCCAAACAATTACCTACGCCGCGAATGTTTCTGCGAGCAACGAATTGATAACCGACCTTCTCGGCAACTCAACGCTTTATGGGTACAACAGTAACGGCAACTTGACCAACGTTACGGATCCTCTAGGCAACGTATACACGGCGACATACGACGCCAACGGAAACAAACTCAGCGAAACAACCCCGCTGGGCCAAACCTTGTCTTACAGCTACGACGCCAGCAACAATCTGCTGACGGAGAGCGGCCCGCTGGGCGTGAATTTTTCTTACACTTACAACAGCTTCGGACAGATATTGACGGTTACCGATCCGCTCGGTAAGACCACCGCGATCACCTATGACGGCAATGGGAACTTGCTAACCACCACGGATCCCCTGGGAGCGGTGACGACGACTACCTACAACAGCCAGGGCCAGGCGCTAACAAAGACCGACCCGCTCGGCAATGTCACGGCATATCAGTACGATACGTTCGGAAACATGACGCAACAAACGGATGCTCTTGGAAACGTCACGACCTATACCTACGACGCCAACGGAAACAAGTTAACCCAAAGCGTTACGCGAACGACGAGCGGCGGCACGCAGCAAACGCTCCTCACGCAATATCAATACGACGCCAGCAACCGTTTGATCAAGACGATCCGTCCTGATGGAACGACGACGCAGACCGCCTACAACGCTATCGGCAAGCCCGGTACGGTCACCGACGGTCTCGGGCACGTCACGCAATTCGCCTATGATGCAAGCGGCAACGTGACCTTGATAACGTTCCCGGATGGCACCACGCAATCATCTACGTACGACGCGGAAAATCACAAAATTGGTTCCGTCGATCAGGCCGGGCGGCAAACCACGTACACCTATGACCCCTTTGGTCATCTGACGTCCACCACATACCCGGACGGTAGCAAGGAACAAACCGCGTACGACGCACTAGGAAACGCGGTCCAATCGATCGACGCCCTCGGCAATATTACGACCTTGGCCTATGACGCGGCCGGACGCATCAGTTCGCTGACCAACGCCTTAAGTCAGGTCACTAGTTTTGCTTACGATAGCTATGGCAATCAAATTTCCCGGACGGATGCCAACGATCACACCACGCAGTACGCCTACGACGCGGTGGGACGGCGAATCACAACGATCTATCCGGATGGCACTACTGCGACCAGCGTGTACAACGCCGGAGGACAGGTGCAATCGGCAACCGATCAGAACGGCAAAATCACGCAGTACGCTTACGACCCGCTGGGGAGGCTGATCAAAGTCACGGACGCACTCGGCGAAGTCACCACGTATGCCTACGACCAGGTCGGAGATGAGGTTTCACAAACA
This sequence comes from Candidatus Acidiferrum sp., assembly GCA_049516615.1. Classification (GTDB taxonomy): domain Bacteria; phylum Acidobacteriota; class Terriglobia; order Acidiferrales; family UBA7541; genus Acidiferrum. The sequence goes on from JBEKSZ010000021.1 coordinate 3,517, forward strand.
GATGCGAATCTCCACACGACGTCTTACGCCTATGACCAGCTGGGTCGGCGAATCTCTCGCACGCTCCCGGCGGCTCAAAGCGAGTCGTACTCTTACGACGCTGACAGCGATCTCGTGTCCAAGACGGACTTTAACGGCAGGACCACTACGTATGGATACGATTCGCTAAATCGCCTGATGAAAAAGACAGCGGACCCGTACTTTGCGACCAACAATATTGGAGCCGCCCAGGTAAGCTTCACATATACTGCGACGGGCAAGCGGGCTTCCATGGCAGATGCCTCGGGAGTGACGAGCTACAGTTACGACGTGCGCGACCGCGTTACACAGAAGGCTACGCCGTTCGGTTCGCTGACATACGCTTACGACGGAGCGAGCAATGAGTCGTCCGTGCAAGCTTCCCAGAGCGCACAAGCGATCACCTACAGCTACGATTCTCTGAACCGCGTCTCGACGGTGACCGATACTGCTGGTGCCAGCAGCTACAGCTACGACGCTGCGGGCAACCTCATCGGCGTGAACTACCCGAACGCCGTGCAGAGCAGCTATTCTTACGATACTTTGAACCGCTTGACCCAGGCGGAAAGCAAAAGCGGCGCTGTCTCGGTCTCCAACTACGCCTACACGCTTGACGCAGCCGGCCATCGGCTGTCGGTAACGGAACTGAACGGGCGGAACGTGAAATATGCCTACGATTCCTTGTATCGGCTCACATCCGAAACAATCGCTGGCGCCGCATCGCAAAACGGCGCGATCTCTTACGCGTACGACGGCGTTGGAAACCGCTTGCAGACTACTTCGACGGTTGCCGCCGTTCCTTCTGGTCTGTTGAACTACAACGCCGACGATCGCTTGTCCACGGACACTTATGACGCAAACGGTGCCACAACCAACAGTGGCGGCGTGGCGAACGTGTACGATTTTGAGAACCATCTTGTGCAGCACGGCGGCGTCACCATTGTTTACGACGGCGATGGCAACCGCGTAGCAAAGACAGTTTCGGGCATCACCACAAATTATCTGGTCGACACGAATTCGCTGACTGGCTATGCGCAGGTGCTGGAGGAGCTGCAGGCTGGCAGTGTTGTGCGCTCATATACCTATGGATTGGATCTGATTGCCGAACATCAGTCCATCGGTGGAACGCCCACCACCAGCTTCTACGGCTATGACGGGCACGGAAGCGTGCGTTTCCTCACCAGTTCCGCCGGCGCCGTCACCGATACCTACGATTACGACGCCTTCGGCAACCTCCTCGACTCCACCGGAAGTACGCCCAATAACTTCCGGTTTGCAGGCGAGCAGTTCGATCCCGATCTCAACCTCTATTACAATCGTGCCCGCTACTTGAATACGAGGACCGGGCGATTCTGGACCATGGACAGCGTCGAGGGCAGCAACGCTACACCCATCAGCCTTCACAAGTATTTGTACGCTTCGGCCAACCCCGTTTCCAACGTGGATCCATCGGGGAACGCTTTTCTCTCGAATTGGTTCTACGGAAACCTCGTGCATACCATCATTGGCAACGATTATGTGGCGGCCACCGGAGGCTGCTCCGACGCTCAGATCATCGCCCTTTGGGCGGGCATCTGTGGCCCGCGCATTGTAGGTTTGGCGGGTGCCGACGGCGGTGTTCGCCCCGATCTCGCTAATCCCATGCCCGGTAAGGGTGACATCTTCGAGATTAAGCCGGTTAATTCCGCAGCCAATGCCATTCCGCAACTGATTTTCTATCTGGGCCTGTTGTCGCTGGACCTGCGGCCCAATGCTCCCATTTGGCACGTTGGATCTGCCGCGGAATTCACGCCGCCCAGCACCATACCTCTCAACGCGGTCACGACCGCGTTCGTTACGCCGCCGTTCTTCGGTATCATCGTTTACTATGTGGCTGGTCTCGACGACGTGGCGGCGGCAGCAGCGGCCGCAGCGTTGGGTGCGGAAGCCGCGTTAGGGACGGCAGCCGCGGCAGCCGAAGGATTAGCTGCTCTCGCTCGACCTGCTATCGGTGCTTTGGTGCGGTTGGCGTTCGCCGCGGAAGACCTCGAAGTCGGTCTGGACGTAGGGCTGGCTGTTTTTTAGGAGTCCAATAACGACGACATGTTATGCGCCGATGCGGTCGCTCAGTTAAGCACGACGCTAGACGAGTTTGCGACCCGCTTCCACCACTGGTGCCGGCAGGAAATTGTACGGGAAATCGACCGGGATTTCCCGGTTGTCAGAAGCCTGCCTTGCTCGGCAGCGTTCCTGTTCCTCGATTTCGCCGCGGAATCGTCGTACCAGGAAATCCGCGACTTGATGACCGAAGGGATCAAGCGCTTCAATCCGCGCGGGGCAACCCTTGCAGAAGACCCGGTTACCGAAGACGAGTCCTCCGTTCGGCGCAAATTCCTAGCATACTCCCACCCCGAAGTTGTGCTCGCGGGACAAGCCATGACCAGCTTGCGGGTTAGCCCGCGGGCCCTAGCCATTCGCGAGACGGAGCGGCTCGGTCAAAGCACGACAAAATTCGCGAAGAAAATACTCAAAAAAGAACTGCAGGAGGCTCTACGGCCTGCGCTCGGTGAACCCGACCGCAGCCGCGGCGGACTGCAATACTGTAAGTCCGTGGGGTCCTGGTATCTTTTCACCAGCCTCGATTTGTCCGGACAGATGCAGCTTAACCTTGGCCAATGGATCGCTGCCCGCCGCAGGATCGATTTTTGTCCCACGAGGCTTCTTCCGGCCATTACTCCGCTATCCTGGTTGGGCGTTCATCCCGATACCGGGTTCGACCTGATACGGGAACACGAAGTGCAAGGAGTGGCCACTACGGTGTCCGCTCTCTGCTCTCATGTATCGCAGCACGTTCCGGCTCTTCTTTCCGGCTTAAGCCACCAAATTCCCGAAGATGTCGACGACTCCGCCTATTCGCCATTAGCACAGATGCGAAAGCGCAAGGTTGTCGAAGGCAGGGCTGACGATTCCTGCGACTGAACGCCGAGCTGAGAATGAGCCAGCCGCTCAAGTAGTCGCTTCCCCTCGCTCACCTCGCATTTAACGGGGGCCACGACGAATACGGTGCGGGACGCGCCGAAGGATGATTCTGCTGGATTGCCGGCTCGCGCCGCTGACTCACGACGGTGCTGACGACCCGTCCGGCCCAGGCATAGCGTCTAAAAACGCACAACGAACGGCCTGCGCCGCGTGCCCTTCATCGTGTACATCGCAACATCCGCCGCGCGGATAAGTGCGGGAATCGAGTCAGCATCTTTGGGAAACCCCGCGACTCCAAAACTAACCGAAAGGGCCGGTTTCTCTGTATCGCTTGCGAGCATCGTCGAAATTCGCCGCGCCACCAACTCGGCTCGGGCTATTTCAGTCTCCGGCAAGATCAACGCAAACTCATCCCCGCCGTGCCGAGCCGGGGTGTCCACGGCACGAGAGCAATCTGTGAGGATGAGTGCCAGCCGGCACAGCGCCCGGTCCCCCACGCAGTGACCGAATCGATCATTGATTTCTTTCAATCCATCGAGGTCCAGCAGTAGAAACGAAAATTCGCGCTTGGTACGGTCGTATCGGCGGACCTCGGCGTGTAAGGTCTCAAAGAGGCTGCGACGATTACCCAATCCCGTCAAGGGGTCGCTAAGTGCCTGGCGGCGGAGCTGGTCCTCACGTTCTCGCTGCTGGGTGAGGTCGACAACAATGAGTTCATACTTAATTAAACGCCCGTCTTCCGTGTGAACAGCACCGCCGCTCAGCTTGGCGCGCATTTGCGTACCATTCTTGCGTTCCCAGTCAACTTCGGCGGATACGATACTGTTGGTCGCGTGGCACTGGCTCGTGAAAGGCACCATCAGTCCACGATCCAGAAAAGTGTGCGACGGACGACTGGCCGCCAGGAGTTCTTCCCTATCCGCGTAACCCAGCATCGCCACCAGCGCGTCGTTCACGTCCAGAAACTTTCCTTCCGCGTCGCACTGTAGTATGCCGTAGTCGGGATTGTGCGCGAGCGCATGATATAGGGATTGCGAATGCCTTAAGGCCTTTTCCGCCTCTTCCCGCTCCATTCGCAGTGTCTGTTCATACAGGATGCGGCGCACTGTTCCCGGCAATCGCGCAACATGCGCTCGTTCAAGGTAATCGAACGCACCGTGGGCGGTCAGCTCCGCCACGGGTGCGCTTCCATCGGCGGTCACGAGGAAAAGCAGTGGAACCTCCTGCACCGCTTGACGAAACAGTTTCAAATCCTGCGATCCGCTCCAGCTCCCACTGGGATACTCGGCCACGACCAAATCATACGGCTGCGAACGAAGCTTCTCCGTGCATTGTGTGGGGGTCAAAACCACATCGGCGCTCGGCGCGAATCGTGCTTGCTGGAGTTGTTGCAAGCAAAGATCCACTAAAGCCGCATTGTTGGCGACAAACAGGATATCCAGCGAGCGTCGCAGTTGGGATGTCGTGAGTTCTGAACCCATACCGCCTATTTCTGCTCCTGAATCTGGAGAGTTTGCGGAGGAACGAGAGACTCCAGTGATAAGCGTTGCGTTTTAACGTCCGCTCCAGCATTCGCCGGGCCAGCGATTAGATCCGCCGCTGCCTGGGCCACCTGATTGCACTCGGCACCGTAAATGGTCTTGGCTTCGAAATGAGCCGTAGCCGGAAGTTTCAATCGAAATCGATGCGGCCAGTAAGCAGTTCCTCCGACCAGTTCTTCCACCTTAAACAAGTGGATTTCGCTTCCCACAAAAACGGTAAATCGGTGTTCCTTGAGTACCACGGTACCTTGTCCCCTTGGGCATTTGCGACCCGCAATTACCGTATGTGATAGAACATGTCGGATTCAAGGTCCCAAAAGGTACCATACGCTGTTAGAGAAAAAGGATGGTCGAATCGTCGGCATGCACGGCGTTAAGTTCGACACTGCGGATAGTATAAGGGCGATAATGTACCGTCAAGTATCACTCTGGTTACAATTATAGGTACTAGAACCATGACCGCTGCGTTACCTCCCGGAACGGCAACGCGAATCGGCAGATCGCGCCAAAAGCCGTGTTCCTTCGATGGCCAACCAAGCCACGTCGAGGAGCGGAAACCTCGCACGATCGGCCGCAGCACGATCTGGCTCTGAGGCCAGGCGGAGTTCCGCAAAAGCCTAAAGGTTGGCGACGGGGTGGCAGCCCGGATCGCAGGCGAAAAAACGGAAATGAAAACGGGACGCCTCAGCGCTATCAGCGCCCGCCGCGCCCCGGACCGAACACCACCTATTCTGAAGGCGGACCTGACAGAAGCGCCGTGCATGAGGATAACGCCCCCATTCGCCCAACCGCGCACTCGTGCCGAGACGCTTGGGAAGGCAAGTAAAGTCACCTCCGCCCGTGGGGCTCTCGCAAAAGCCCCGCGACACGGCATGTACGGACGAAACTTCTCCCGTGCTCTGATCAGGTTTTGCGTCAATCCACGCTTCGGATCATCGACGCGTGGACATGATTCGTGCCTACCCTGACCCTGGCCGTTGACCGGGTGCGGCGCCAGGGCGCTGTCTTTCCGAGCGGGCCGCAGCATGGCCCGCAGGTCCTACGATTCGATGCAACCGTCCCCGTTGATAGTGAAAATCTGCATACGATACAGGAAACACTGTAGGGCCAGTTTGGTACCTAATGCTGGAGAATAACGCCTTAACCTGTTGTTCGGTGGCAGTCCGGGGCATTCTCGCTCCGCCAAATATCGAGTCGATCCAAGTGGGAGAGCTGCGTGAGAAAATCCGATCGTAATGCGACTGTGCTCGAAAACCATGTTTCTAGCCCCGAGGCAGCGACGCGGTCTAACGGAAACTCGAAGGGCCGTCCAGAGAGTTCTCCGGAGTTGCGCATCATTCTCGAAAGCCTGCGGACGATGCGCAACGGCGATTTTAGCGTGCGACTGCCCGGCTCCTGGGTCGGGTTGCCGGGAAAAATCGCCGATACGTTTAACGATATCGCGGCCGCCAACGAGCACATCGCACAAGACTTGGAGCGTATCGGACAGGTGGTCGGCAAGGAGGGAAAAACCCGCGAGCGGACGCGATTTCCGGAGTCTCGGGGCGCGTGGGGAGGCATCGAGGTTTCCGTGAACACGCTCATCGACGATCTTCTGCGACCCACCACGGAAGTGACACGCGCGATTGCCGCGGTGGCCCAGGGAAACTTGACGCAAACCGTGCGCCTCGACGTTGACGGGCGGCCTCTTGAAGGCGAATTTCTGCGATCGGCGCAGATCGTCAACACCATGATTCAGCAGTTGAGTGTCTTCACCGCGGAAGTTACGCGCGTGGCACGCGAAGTTGGCACCGACGGCAAACTCGGTGGCCAAGCGCAAGTGCCCGGAGTCGCGGGCACCTGGAAGGATCTAACCGACTCCGTCAACTCCATGGCCAGCAACCTGACGGGGCAGGTGCGCAACATTGCGGAAGTGGCCACGGCTGTCGCCAGCGGGGACCTCTCGCGCAAAATCACCGTGGACGTGCGCGGCGAAATTCTCCAGCTCAAAGAAGCCATCAACACGATGGTCGACCAGCTGAGGTCGTTCGCTTCGGAAGTCACACGCGTGGCGCGCGAAGTCGGGACCGACGGCGCCCTTGGCGGACAAGCGGTGGTACCCGGCGTGGCGGGAACGTGGAAGGACCTCACCGATTCTGTCAATGCCATGGCCGGAAACCTCACGGCTCAAGTGCGGAACATCGCCGAAGTCACGACGGCTGTGGCGCGTGGCGACCTCTCGCGCAAGATCACCGTGGACGTCAAAGGCGAAATTCTGGAGCTAAAGAACACCATCAATACCATGGTGGACCAGCTTAACGCGTTCGCCGGAGAAGTCACGCGCGTGGCGCGTGAAGTTGGTACCGACGGCAAGCTCGGCGGTCAGGCTCAGGTTCCCGGGGTCGCGGGAACCTGGAAGGATCTGACGGACAACGTCAACTTCATGGCCAGTAACCTGACCGGCCAGGTCCGCAACATCGCCGAAGTCGCCACCGCCATCGCGAGCGGAGACCTCTCGCGCAAGATCACCGTGGACGTGCGCGGCGAAATCCTGCAGCTCAAAGAGACCCTCAACACCATGGTGGACCAGTTGAATCGGTTCGCGGGAGAAGTCACGCGCGTAGCTCGCGAGGTCGGCACGGAAGGCCGCTTGGGCGGCCAGGCCAACGTACCTGGGGTCGCGGGAACGTGGAAAGACCTCACGGACTCTGTGAACTCCATGGCGGGAAACCTCACCGGGCAAGTTCGCAACATCGCCGAAGTCACGACGGCCGTGGCGCGCGGAGACCTCTCGCGCAAGATCACCGTGGACGTGAAGGGCGAAATTCTCGAGCTCAAGAACACCATCAACACCATGGTCGACCAGCTCAACGCCTTCGCCGGCGAAGTCACCCGCGTGGCCCGCGAGGTCGGCACGGAAGGGAAACTGGGCGGTCAAGCTCAAGTTCCCGGCGCGGGAACCTGGAAGGACCTGACCGACAACGTCAACTTCATGGCCAGTAACCTGACCGGCCAGGTCCGCAACATCGCCGAAGTCGCCACCGCCGTGGCGCGCGGCGACCTCTCGCGCAAGATCACCGTTGACGTGAAGGGTGAGATTCTCGAGCTCAAAGACACCATCAATACGATGGTGGATCAGTTGCGGTCCTTCGCTTCGGAAGTTACACGCGTGGCGCGCGAAGTTGGTACCGACGGCAAACTGGGCGGTCAGGCGCAAGTCCCTGGCGTGGCGGGAACCTGGAAAGATCTCACCGACTCCGTTAATTCCATGGCCAGCAACTTGACGGGACAGGTGCGCAACATCGCGGAAGTAGCGACGGCTATTGCCAGCGGTAACCTGTCGAAGAAGATCACCGTAAACGTCAGCGGCGAGATTCTGCTGCTCAAAGAGACCATCAACACGATGGTCGACCAGCTCAACGCCTTCGCCGGTGAAGTCACGCGCGTCGCTCGCGAAGTCGGCACCGAAGGCCGTTTGGGCGGCCAGGCCAACGTTCCCGGCGTCGCGGGGACTTGGAAAGATCTCACCGATTCTGTGAACTCCATGGCGGGAAATCTCACCGGGCAGGTCCGCAACATCGCCGAAGTCACCACCGCCGTGGCGCGCGGCGACCTCTCGCGCAAAATCACCGTGGACGTGAAGGGTGAGATTCTCGAGCTCAAGAACACCATCAACACCATGGTCGACCAGCTCAACGCCTTCGCCGGCGAAGTCACCCGCGTGGCCCGCGAGGTCGGCACCGACGGCAAACTGGGAGGTCAGGCTCAGGTGCCCGGAGTCGCGGGAACCTGGAAGGACCTGACCGACAACGTCAACTTTATGGCCAGCAACCTTACGGGCCAGGTGCGGAACATCGCCGAAGTCGCCACCGCCATCGCTACCGGCGACCTCTCGAAAAAAATCACGGTGGACGTACGCGGCGAGATCCTGCAGCTTAAGGAAACTCTCAACACCATGGTCGAGCAGTTGCGTTCCTTCGCCGCCGAAGTAACGCGTGTCGCTCGCGAAGTAGGCACCGAAGGCCGTCTGGGAGGTCAAGCCAACGTCCCCGGCGTCGCCGGAACGTGGAAGGATCTCACCGACTCTGTAAACGCCATGGCCCGGAATCTCACCGGGCAAGTCCGCAACATCGCCGAAGTCACGACCGCCGTCGCGCGTGGCGACCTGTCGCGCAAAATCACCGTGGACGTGAAGGGTGAGATTCTCGAGCTAAAGAACACCATTAACACGATGGTGGACCAGCTCAACGCTTTCGCTGCCGAAGTCACCCGCGTGGCTCGCGAAGTCGGGACCGGCGGAAAGCTTGGCGGCCAGGCACAGGTGCCGGGCGTAGCGGGCACGTGGCGCGACCTCACCGACAACGTAAACGTGATGGCCGCCAACCTTACGGAACAGGTGCGCGGGATTGTGAAGGTCGTGACGGCCGTGGCCAACGGCGAACTCACGCAGAAACTCACGGTGAACGCGAAAGGCGAAGTGGCCGCTCTGGCCGAAACGATTAACAACATGACCGATACGCTAGCAACCTTCGCCGATCAGGTAACCACCGTCGCCCGCGAAGTGGGCGTCGAAGGCCGCCTCGGTGGGCAAGCCAACGTGCCCGGCGCCGCGGGAACCTGGAAGGATCTCACGGGTAACGTCAACCTCCTCGCCGATAACTTGACCAACCAGGTGCGCGCCATCGCCGAGGTCGCCACCGCCGTCACCAAGGGCGATTTGACGCGTTCCATTCAGGTCGAAGCCAGCGGTGAAGTCGCCGACCTCAAAGACAACCTCAACACCATGATTGACAACCTACGTCTGACCACCGACCGCAACACCGAGCAAGATTGGCTCAAGACCAACCTCGCGCGATTTACGGCCATGTTGCAAGGTCAGCGCGACCTGGCGACCGTGGGGCGCACTTTGCTTTCTGAGCTTGCCCCGCTCGTGGGTGCGCAGCAGGGCATCATCTACCAGATGACTGGCGAAGAAGTGGAAACGCTGGTCCTGCTCTCTGCTTTCGCCGACGTTGGCGAAGATGGCCACCCGCAGCATTTGACGCTCGGGCAAGGTCTCATCGGGCAGTGCGCCGTCGAAAAGCGGCGCATCTTCGTTTCTAATCTCCCGGAGTCTACGGTCCCCATCCGCACCGGTTTATTCCAGACCGTTCCAAAAAATATTATCGTGTTGCCGGTGCTCTTTGAAGATCGCGTCAAAGCCGTGATCGAGCTGGCTTCCGTAAATACCTTCACCAACTCGCAACTGGCCTTCCTCGAACAATTGACCGCCAGCATCGGCATTGTGCTGAACAGCATCGAAGCCACGATGCAGACGGAAGGTTTGCTGAAGCAGTCGCAGCAACTGGCCACCGAACTGCAAACGCAGCAAAAGGAATTGCAGCAAACCAACGAGCAGTTGGCGCAAAAAGCCCAGCAGTTAGCGGAGCAGAACGTCGAAGTTGAACGCAAGAATCAGGAAATCGAGCAGGCCCGCGGCGCGCTGGAAGAAAAAGCCAAGGAACTTGCGCTCACGTCGAAGTACAAGTCCGAGTTCCTGGCCAACATGTCCCACGAGCTGCGCACGCCCCTCAACAGCGTATTGATTCTTGGACAGCAGCTCAGCGACAACCCCGAGGGCAACCTCACCGCCAAACAGGTGGAATTCGCGCGCACGATTCAAGCGGCAGGTACCGACTTGCTGAACCTCATCAGCGACATCCTGGACCTTTCAAAGATCGAGTCGGGCACGGTCTCCGTCGAAGCCGAAGAAATATTTTTCTCCAGCCTGGTGGACATGGTCGTTCGTCCCTTCCGCCACGAAGCGGAAAACCGTCGTCTCACGTTCGAGGTCAACACCGACTCCCAACTCAGTCGGAGTATGGTCACGGACTCCAAGCGCTTGCAGCAAATCATCAAGAATCTCCTGTCCAACGCGTTCAAGTTCACCGAACAAGGAAGCGTTCAACTCTCCGTCTTTATGGCCAAAAGCGGCTGGGCTGCCACACACCCCGTCCTCTCTGCGGCCGGTTCGGTAATTGCTTTTGAAGTGGCGGACACGGGTATCGGTATTCCTGCAGATAAGCAACGCATCATCTTTGAAGCCTTTCAGCAAGCGGACGCGGGCACCAGCCGCAAGTATGGCGGCACAGGGTTAGGACTGGCCATCAGCCGCGAGCTTGCGCAGCTTCTCGGCGGTGAGATTCAGTTGCGCAGCACGCCAGGTAAAGGCAGTTCTTTCACACTGTACTTGCCGCAAACCTACATGGGATCCTCCATCCGTGGCGTCACGGAAACGGATCGCAAAACCACATTCACGACCACGCTTCAGCTGTCCTCCTTCAACATGCAGGAGCGCACCATCGAACAAGTTCCCGACGACCGCGAAACGCTCGAACTCGGCGAGCCGGTGCTACTCATCGTCGAAGATGATCCACACTACGCCCGGGTACTCCGGGACTTGTCGCACGACAAAGGCTTCAAGGTTCTCATCGCGCCTCGCGGAACCGAAGCACTGGCTCTCGCACGCGAGTTTCACCCCACCGCCGTTTCCTTAGACGTTTTCCTTCCCGACATGCTCGGATGGACCGTGCTTAACCACTTGAAGCAGGATCCCGGCACGCGGCACATCCCGGTGCAAATGTTGACTCTCGACGAAGACCGTCAGCACGGCCTCGCGCGCGGCGCATTTTCCTTTGTCACCAAGCCCACCAACCCGGAAGGGCTGGAAGCGGCTTTGACGCGAATCAAGGAATACTCTTCCCCGCGCCGCAAGCGGCTGCTGATCGTGGAAGACAATCCGGGTGAGCAGTTGAGTATCCGCGAACTGCTTGGCCACGACGACATTGACGTTTTCATTGCCGCGACTGGTAACGAAGCGCTCTCCGCGATCGAGCAGGAATCCTTCGATTGCATGGTGCTCGACCTTCGCCTCCCGGACATGACGGGGTTCGAAGTGCTCGAGCGCATTCGCGAACGGCAAGAGTCCAGCGATATGCCCGTGGTCGTGTTCACCGGAAAGGAACTTTCCGCAGAAGAAGATTCGCAGCTGCATTCCCTGGCCCGCAGCGTGGTGGTCAAGGGTGTCGAATCGCCAGAACGCTTGCTCGACGAAACCGCGCTATTTTTACACCGCGTGGTCGACGATCTCCCCGCCGAGAAACAAAAGATGTTGGAGCGCCTGCATCGCTCCGATGAAGCTCTGGTGGGAAAGAAAGTGTTGGTCGTCGACGACGATGTGCGCAACATCTTCGCTTTGAGCAGCGTACTCGAACGCCGCGGCATGGTGGTGCTCACCGCGGGTACCGGGCGAGAAGCCATCAACATCCTCGAATCCACTCCGGACCTCGCCATCGTGTTGATGGACGTGATGATGCCGGAGATGGATGGCTACGAAACGATGCAGGTGATCCGGCAAAATAGCGACTTCCGGCGTCTTCCGATCATCGCGCTCACCGCCAAAGCCATGAAAGGTGATCGCGAAAAGTGCCTGGAAGCAGGAGCTTCCGAATACCTGGCTAAACCAGTGAACACCGATCAACTACTTGCGGCGTTACGTATGTGGCTGCACCGCTAGGACCGCGCGTGGATTATTATTTCCAAGGTTGGATCTGACTCCACGACTGAGGGCCCATGAACAACCACGAAAAGATGAATATTCTCATGGTGGACGACCAGCCCGCCAAGTTGCTCAGTTACGAGGCGATCCTCCACGAACTGGACGAAAATCTCATCAAGGCGAGTTCCGGCAAAGAAGCGCTCGAGCAGCTTCTGAAGAAAGATATTGCCATCGTGCTCATGGATGTCAGCATGCCGGACCTGGACGGCTTTGAGCTCGCAGAAATGATCCGTCAGCACCCGCGGTTTCAGAAAACCGCCATCATTTTTATCTCTGCGGTGCATTTGACGGACGTGGACCGCATCAAGGGATACCAACGGGGCGCCGTGGATTACATTTCCGTTCCGGTTATTCCGGAACTGCTCCGCGCCAAGGTCAGCGTTTTTGCCGATCTACACCGCAAGACCCGACAACTTGAAGTCCTCAACCGCGAGCTACGTAATCTTTCAGGACGTCTGCTAACCATGCAGGACGAAGAGCGCCGCCGTTTTGCCCGTGAATTGCATGATGGCTTGGGACAAGAATTGACTGCCGCCAAGATGATTGTCGATGCCCTGCACTCGCACGACTATCCTGCCCACGCGCGGGAAGAACTTGCGCAAGCGAGTTCTTTGATTGAGGGGGCGATACAGCAGGTTCGCAGTCTTTCTCATCTCATGCATCCTCCTTTGCTCGATGAAATCGGGCTTCGCGCCGCACTGCTGTGGTATTCCGAGGGACTCTCCAAGCGCAGTGGCATCGCCACCTCCGTCGAGCTTTACCCGGATGATTTTCCGCGCTTCTCAAAAGATATCGAAACCGCGGTTTTCCGTATTGTCCAGGAAACACTTACTAACGTCCTCCGTCACTCGGGTGCGCGGAAATGCTGGGTCAGCGTCGCGAACAAGGACGAGCAGGTGCTCATTACGGTGCGAGACGATGGCAAGGGCGTTCCTGACGGGATTTTGGAGTTTCGCCCGGAAAGTATCGGAATCGGCATTGCCGGGATACGTCAACGGGTCAAAGAATTTGGCGGAAGTCTGCGAATTAAAAATGTCAACGCCTCGGGAACGCTCGTCGAAGTCGCCATTCCGATCAATCGCGACAATTCTGAGACCCCGCGGCCTGCTTTAGCGAGCCCCCCGGGGATTGCCTTGCGGTCGAATTGAGATCGCCGCAAAGAGTGGCTTTTCGCGACACCCCGCGTGCGGAAGTACGCGCAAATACAAAACGCCCCATCCTCTCCGCGCGAGAAAGATGGGGCGTCGTTCTGGAAGAGCCGTTTAGTGCAGCTCGTCCAAAGTGTTGCTGGCGTCGTCGACGAACAGCAAGCCACGCTGTGCGTCAAACACCAGACCAAAGAGTGCTCCCGCCCCGGCCGGGCTTCCGGTGTTGTCTAGGAGCTTCTTCGCAACTTGCTGGCCGCGGGGAGAGAATTCGATCGCGTAGCCGTCGTCACCGTTTACCACCAGGATGTGCCCGTTCGGCACGACGATGAGGCCAAGCGGAGCATTCAGGCTTCCGCCGTGAGCCACCGTTATTCCCGTGCCCGCAGTGTCGCTACGGTGCGCCGCATCCGGAATGGCTACAATCCTGTTGTTCAAGGTGTCGGCTACGTACAACACGCGATGGTCTTCCTGGCTGGCCACCGTGCAATCATCCCGATCATCGGCCGCGCAAAGCGGGCTCAGAGCGACTCCGGTCGCGCCGATCACCAGGGCGTTGGGGTCCGTGCGCTGAGAGAAACCCGAGCCGATAACCGTCATGGCCTCGATCCATGGCGCTGTCTTTTCGGATAAAGCCAAGTTAATGCGCACCACGCTACCCTGATTCACCACCGTGCCGTTGGCCGCCACTGTGCCGTTAAGAACGTTCGTCACATACAGCTCCGCTTTAGCTCCGTTGTCCGCGTAGGCCAAGTCCCAAGGACCGTTAATCAACGATCCGTAGAACGTCTCTACCGGGTTTCCCCAGCTGTCGAGCACGATCAAACATCCAGCCTGCGCCGTGGCGGAAGTTCCGTCGCTGGTCGGCAGACTGCCAACGATCACCCACCCCGTTTGAAAAACCGCCAGCGCTGTGGTCAGACCTACTCCCCCGGGACATGGCCCGGGAAGCGTGCTGGCATTGATTTGCGCAAACTGCGTCACCGTTCCGTTGGGAGCAATGTCGACTATGGTCGTTCCGGTTCCTTGCGCATTGGAGCTGTTGTTGAAATTACTGATCAGCACGTGCCCTTTCTGGAGGTTTCCGACGCTCTGTTGCACCAGCACAATTCCGTAGGGATTTACGTCTCCATTGCTGGGCACCGTGGATGCCACTGTGCTGATGGTTTTAAACTTGTTCAACACCGAAGCTTCGTCGTCGGCTCGCACGGATTGCGCGGAGAACAAAACAAGTAGCAGTACTCCGAAGACTGTGAGGCCTTTCCACGCCAGCTCGTCGTCATGCATTGCATGCTCCTTCGGCAATTGCTTGACAAGCCGCATGAACCGTCTCGCGAACGGTCGCGCGGGTCGTCCTGTCCATTGCCTGGCTTCAACCTTGAGTTCCAGAGTTTAGAGACCAAGCGATGCGCTGTTGTCACGGTTTTGTAAAATGCTTGTTTGATTCTAGTCGCCGCAAGGCTCGAGATTGCGGTTTCTGTACTTATATCTTTCGACATGCCACCCGATTCGTCCGGCCAAGGCGGTTCCGTCGATGTTAAATTCGTTACTCACGGCGCGGGCAGCGCTGTGAATCTGAATCCTTCTTGGCTATCTGAAAACTGCGGGTGTCGGCATGCGCGGTCTGCGGTTGCGCACCAAGTTTTTGCTCTCCGTTCTGGCAATCACTGCCGGACTAAGCGCCGCTACGCTCGCCGTGGTGCGCTACGGCGTCGAACGCCAAGTGCGCGCCTCGATGCAGGACGAACTGCACAACTCCATTCGCACCTACCAGAGCTTTGCCGGGCAACGCGAGGAGGCGCTGAGGCGCTCGGCACAGTTGCTGGCGAATCTGCCCAATGTCCGCGCGTTAATGACCACCAACGATATTCCTACCATCCAGGATGCCTCCCGGAATGTCTGGCAGTTGAGTGGCAGTGATCTGCTGGTCTTGGCGGACCGCGGCGGCAAACTGGAGGCGCTCTGCGACAATTCAGGCTTCCCGCGTGAGATCGCCCAAGCCCAGTTGCGCGAGTCGCTCCGGAATGCAAAGTCACAAGACTGGTGGTTCGGCGACGGTCACCTATACCAAATCTCGATTCAGCCGATTTACTTCGGTCCCACGTCACGGGACAACTTGAGTGGGTTGCTCGCCGTGGGACATGAAATTACCGGAGGCACCGCGGCAGACTTCGCAACCATCGTGGCAGGAGAGGTTATATTCGGCTACGACGGGACGCTGGTTGCGAGCACGGTTCCCGGGTTGTCCGCTGGCGCAAAAATACAAATCTCCGGCGTTAGGACTCGAGACAATCCCGGCGCGGCCACCGAGTTAGAAGCGGGCGGCCGACATTACCTGAGCGCTAGTGTCAGTCTGAGCGCAGATGCAACGCGGCCCGTTACATTCAGCGTCTTAAAATCGCTGGACCAGGCGAGAGCTTTCATGGCGCGCCTCAACCGCGTCCTGGTGCTGCTTGGCATGCTCAGCTTCGTTGCCGGCGGCGGGTTGGTCTTCGCAATTTCCCATACTTTCACCAAACCTTTATCGAGTCTTGTCGCGGGTGTGCGGGCGTTTGAAGGCAATGATTTCGCCTATCCGCTAGAAAGCAATGGCGGAGATGAAGTCGCGGAAGTGACCGGGGCATTCGCACGCATGCGTGCCAGCTTCGAGATCGCCCAGCGCGAACATCAGCAATTGGAGGAACGCCTGCGCCAGGCGCACAAGATGGAAGCGGTGGGCCGACTTGCGGGCGGCGTGGCCCACGACTTCAACAACCTGCTGACGATCATCCGCGGCAACAGCGACCTGCTCGAGGATCGTCCCGGCGCTGACGATTTCCAGCGTCGCTGTGTGGAGCAGATCCAGAAAGCCTCGGGACGCGCAGTTTCCATGACACGGCAGCTGCTGGCGTTCAGCCGCATGCAGGTGCTGGCGCCGCGCGTGCTGGATCTAAATGCCATCGTGAACGAGATGGGTAAGATGCTGCCGCGCTTGATCGGCGAGGATATCGAGTACAGCTTCGCGGCGGAGCCGGCGCTCGTGCCGGTCCTGGCCGATCCCGGGCAGGTCGAGCAGGTGATCCTGAATCTCGCAGTAAATGCGCGCGATGCCATGCCGAACGGTGGCAAACTCCTGGTCCGCACTGCGAACATCACGATAGACGGAGCGGAGGCCGCGCAGCATCCCCCAATGACCGCTGGAAAATACGTGCGCCTCTCTGTCGAGGACACCGGTCACGGCATGGATGACGAGACCAAGGCTCGCATTTTCGAGCCTTTTTTCACTACGAAAGAAGTTGGCAAAGGTACGGGCCTCGGGCTCGCAACGGTTTACGGCATCGTGAAGCAGAGTGGGGGATTTATCTGGCTGGAGAGCAAACCGGGACAAGGCGCGCGCTTCGAGATCTATCTACCGCAAACCACAAAATCATGCGCGCCGTCCGCCGAAGAAAGGAGCATGCCTGACTTCGCGGGCGGAAGCGAAACGATTCTAGTCGTCGAAGATGAAGCTGGCGTGCGGGAGCTGACCTGCGAATTCCTAAACAGCGGCGGATACCGAGTCCTGCAGGCGCATGACGGAGCTGACGCCATGGAAGTTGCGGCAAGGTATCATGGCACAATTGCGCTCTTGCTTACTGACGTGGTGATGCCCCGGATGGGGGGGCGCGCTTTGGCCCAGCGTCTGCGGATCGGTTGTCCGGCGATGAAGGTGTTGTTCATGAGCGGCTACGCGGAATATTCCGAAACACCAAGGGACCTGCCGGCCAATGCGCCGCGCGTTCTGCAAAAGCCTTTTTCCAGACAGCAGTTGCTCGAAAATGTTCGCACGGTCTTGTCGGAGAGTGCATCAGAGTCCATAGCGCATGCCCGCATCGGTGTTACGCGCATCGAGGGTAAGCCTTAAGATCACCATCGCGCCGAGGGCAAGAGCTACCAGCGTCTTGGGGAGGGTGTTATGCAATGGAAATTTCTGCGGGATGCCACGGTGTATGCCGCCGTCCGGTGCATTTTGTTCGCTCTGCTGGTCGCCCCCTTGGGGACTCGCGCGCAAGAAACTGCGCGTATGCACGACCAGCCGGAACAGCCGAGCGATTCCGCCGCACTGAAGGATCTGATCACCTCACTGCAAACCGAAGTGCTGAATTTGAGTGCAGAATTGAAGGAAGTGCGCGTCGAGCAAGCCGTCACACGATCGGAGCTGGGGGAGCTACGGCGAGAGCTCGCGGCAAACGCCACGCCTGGCGGAACGCAAGTTGCCAATGTGGTGACCGCGACGACTCCGCAACCGGCGATTCGGCCGAGCGGCAACGGCGTTCGAGCGGACGCGCAGGGCAGTTCGAGTGACGCGGGAGACGTGCTTGCCGGCCTTCGCGAGGATCTGCAGCTGGCCAATTCCAAAATCAACGAACAGAGTCAGACCAAGGTAGAGAGCGGATCGAAGTACCGCTTGCGCTTCTCTGGCATCATACTGCTGAATCTTTTTTCCAGCACCGGCATGGTGGACAATTTGGATTTCCCGCAACTTGCCACGCCTCCTGAGTCCCCGGTCATCGACTCGACGAGCGCTTTCGGCGGAACCCTGCGCCAGTCGCAGATCCGGGTGCAGACGTTTGGGCCGGACATCGCCGGCGCCCACACCAGCGCGGACCTAAAATTTGATTTTGCGGGAGGTTTTCCGCAAGCTCCGAACGGCTCGCTGATGGGTCTTGCCCGACTGCGCACCGGAACCGTGCGTTTCGACTGGACGAACACCGCCGTCGTGGCCGGACAAGACGCGCTGTTTTTTGCCCCGCTGGTTCCCACCTCGCTCGCTTCACTCGCCGTTCCCGCCCTTTCGTACTCGGGTAATCTGTGGGGCTGGACGCCGCAGCTGCGTGTTGAGCACCGCGTTGCGCTTTCCGAAACTTCCAAGGTTTTGCTGCAGGCAGGCATTCTCGATTCCCTCTCGGGCGATACTCCTCAGGAGCAATATGGTAGAAATCCAACCTGGGCCGAAGAATCCGGTCGGCCGGCATACGCCGGCCGAGTCTCCTGGAGTCATGCTATGAACGGCCAGGATTTCACAATCGGGGGCGGCGGGTATTACGGGCGTCAATCGTGGGGTTTTGGACGCATCGTGAATGGTTGGGTGGCAACGGCCGATGTGTTCCTACCGCTCGGCCGGCAGTGGGAGCTCAGCGGGGAGTTTTACCGCGGTGATGCCGTCGGTGGACTTGGCGGCGGGATCGGTCAGACAACACTCTGGCAGGGTTCGTTTCTCGATCCTTCGACTGTGATTCACGGCCTCGATTCAGAAGGTGGCTGGGCACAATTGAAATTCAAACCAACCGCAAAATTCCAAATCAACGGGGCGCTGGGCATCGATAGTCCCTTCACTCATGAACTGCGCGAATATGGCGGCAACCCCTTTTATTACAACTCCTTTCTGTCCCGGAATTTTACGCCGTTCGGGAATTTTATCTATCAGCCGCGTTCGGACGTCGCATTTTCCGCCGAATATCGCCGATTGAAGACCAGTATTCTAGACAGCGCGCCACAAGTGGCCAACCAGGTGACTTTGAGCGTGGGATACCTGTTTTGAAGACTATACCTGCAATGACTCGAAGACGACTGGGGCGCAATGCGACCTGCGCTAGCGCAGCGTTTCTGTTTCTCGCCGCGCCGGCGCTGCTCGCGCAGCAGAGTACCGTCACCGCCCAGGTCGAATTCGCTGGCGAGTCCGCCCCCAAGTCGTCCAAGGCCAAACTCGCGAGAGTCCCGCAGGAAGTGGTGATCTGGTTGAAACCCTTGGAACACCCGGCGACCCGGGACGCCGGCGTGCGGGCAGCCCCGGCCAAGCGACCGGTGCTCGTGCAGAAGGACAAAAGCTTCGAGCCACATTTGCTGGTGGTCGAAGTCGGCACCTCCGTGGATTTTCCGAATCGCGATCCCTTTTTTCACAACGTTTTTTCTCTGTTTGACGGCAAACGGTTCGACTTGGGTCTGTACGAAGCTGGCGCGACCAACACGGTGCGTTTCGATCGGCTGGGTGTCAGCTTTTTGTTCTGCAATATTCATCCGCAAATGAGCGCCGTGGTGGTAGCTGTGGACACTCCGTACTTCGGGAAGTCCGATCGCGCAGGACACATCACCATCACGGACGTCCCCGAAGGGCGCTACGAGCTGCATGTCTGGTACGAACGAAGCTTGCCCGAGGATCTGAAAAAGCTCACACGAAACCTGGAGATTTCGGGTGCGGCGTTCAGTATCGGCACCGTCAGCCTCGCCGAAAACCCGAACTTCTCGCCCGCGCACAAGAACAAATACGGGCAGGACTACGCTCCTCCGCCGGGCAACGACTATGACCGTCCGTAAAATGCCGGCGAACACTCTGCGGGGCGAAAAATCGCATGGGGAGCGCGACCGGATTAAGACAGAGTGTTGACCGGTACGGATTCGGCGTTCAGGATGCGCGGGAATTGCACCAACATCACCGTACCGGCGGCGGTCGAAGACTCAACGCCAACAGCTCCGCCGTGGTCCTCAACAATCTTATTGACGATGGCCAGGCCCAAGCCGGTGCCGTTGACCTTGCCGCAGCTCACAAAGGGCTGGAACAGCGTCTCGCGTACCGCGGCGGGTATGCCCCCACCCTCGTCGATGACGCGCACGGCAAAGACCTCGGCATCGCCTTTGGCCTCAAGTATTACTTGACCGGAGGCCTCGCGCGTGGCCTCACAGGCGTTAAGGATCAAATTAAAGAAAACGCGCTCCAACTTCTTGGGATCGAGCAAGCCCACCATTCCGCCCGAGGTGCGTAGCGAAATGCGGACTTCGCGAAATTCCGCACGGGCGTTGATGGCCTCCATGGCGCGGCGGATGATCTGCTCGAGGCTGGTGGGCTCGCGAACGATGGCATTGCGCTGGTAGGAAAGTTCGCGAAAGGAATCGATCAGATCGGTCATCTGATCGGAAGCGGTCTTGATTTCGCCATAAATCTCGGCGCGATTCAGCTTGAGGTCATCGGCTTCGTATAAAAATTCCGCGTTGGCCACCACCGCCGCCAGATAATGGCGCAGATCGTGCGAGATCGAACTGGCAGCCTCAGCTACGGCCGCGAGGCGCTCCGTCTCGATGCGTTGTTGCTGGGAAGTCAGCAGGTCGTCGCGCATGCGCGCGAAAGAAGTGCCTAGTTCGGCGACTTCGCTGCTGCCCTTGGGAATAATGGAATAGCTGAAGTCGCCCTCGGCCAGCGCCCGCACGCCGGAAACGAGATTGTCGAGTGGACGGGTGACCGTCCGCGCGACAAAACCAAAGAGCAGTCCTCCGAACAACACCGCGCAAGCGCCAAGCACCAGAATCGTGCGGTCCAGCTTCTGAATAAAGAGCTTCACCGGTGCCAGCGGCATCAACACGTAACAGCGCACCGACGCTGGATTTGCACCGGGGACCTCCACGGCGGAGAATGCGTAGTGATCGGTGCTCAGCGAGAAGTCCGCGGACTGCGACGGCAGCCTATGCGCGCGAAGCAGCGCTTGCAGCCCGTCCTCGTCGGCCTGCGGCAATGTGGCAGCCACGACGGCATCGCCGACGGCAATCACCAGCTGATTTCCCGAGGCCAGCCCCAGCTCTTCGGCCACGCTGGAATCCACCTCGTAGCCAACCGCGAGTGATCCCAAAGCTTCCGAGGTATTCCCGGCGCCCGCAGTGATGGGTTGCAGAAAGACCCAGTACAGCCGCCCGCCGTCATACCACCAATCGGCGTCTGCGCCTCGCGCGACGCTTCCCCGCAAGTCGTTCTCGACGGCAGACTGCTTCAACGGATGCCGTGCGGCGTGCACCGCTACGACTGATTGGTCGTTGCGCGCCAGCACAAACAGGTCACTGCCCGTCAGCTTCCAGAACGTTTCAGAACCATCCTGGATAGTCGGCGCATCTTGCGTGGTCATCAGCGCTTTTAGAGTTGGCAGTTCCGCCAGAATCGCGGTGCTCCGGGCCAGTTCCCTGCTGCGCTGCGTCTGCACGTTTTCAAAAGCGCGCAGGGAAATCTGTGTGCCTTCCCGCACCTGGTTGGTGACCGCATGGTTGATGGCCTTGTGAATGATCAATAACAGCGCGCCCGTCAGGCCGACGATGATGAGCAGGGTAGCGAAGAAGAGCTGCGTTCTTAACCGGAAATAGCTCATGACGGGGGAGGAGTTCGCGCGGAGTCCTTGCGGGGCCGCGGAGCATCCAGCACTAACTTGTAACCGGCGCCGTGGACAGTAAGCAGAAACCTGGGGTTAGCGGGATCCGGCTCCAGGCTTTGCCGCAGGCGCAAGACGTGATTATCTACCGTGCGGCTCGACGGGTAATTGGTGTAGCCCCAGACCTGATTGAGCAGTTCATCGCGAGAGAAAACGTGGCCCGGAGAGGACGCTAAGAATTTCAGCAACTTGAACTCTTGCACTGTGAGCGTTACGGCCGCGCCGCCGTTGGTCGCTTCCATACTGGTAAAATTCACGCTGGCCTCGCCAAAGTTCAACACGTCATGCGGTTTTTCCGTCGCCTGAGTGATCGGGGCGCTTCGCGGACCGCTGCGGCGCATCGCGCGGCGCACCCGGGCGAGCAGCTCCTTCGGGCTGAACGGCTTGGTCACATAGTCATCGGCGCCGAGCTCCAGCAGCAGAATCTTGTCTTTGGTGTCGGAGTTCGCGCTTAGCACCACAATTGGAATATTGGCTGCCAGCGCTTTGAATTCGCGGCAAAGTTCCTTGCCGGAAATACCCGGTAGCTTCAAATCCAGTACGACCGCTCCGGGCGGAGACTCGCGAAAACTCTCCAAGCCCGCCGGGCCGTCGGCCGCCACTTCCACGTGCAAAAGATCGCCCTCGAACAGCCGCCGCAAGGTACGCTGCATCGCGGGACTGTCTTCGACAATCAAGACCGTTCCCATCAGACTCTTGTCTCCCAACGCGTTTCACCGCCGGAATCACGCGCCGCCAACAAGCGGTGGAGAGTTCCGCCTTTCACTGCGGCCCAGGTGTTCGGTTGCAGGCCTGAGCTGTCTATTACACTCCAATCCATCGCCGGGCGCTGTGAAATATTCGTCAAATCCTCCTACGCCCCTCGCTACATAGGAGTTTACAACTGAGCAGTGGCGTCCCGCCGGCAAAGATTTAAATCATCCGGGGAAAGCTCCCGGAACGCAAAACCAGGTACTGGCGGTCCCGGTTTTCTACATCCGGCGCGACTCGCTTAAGGCTCGATCCCCTACCGACACCGACGGCAGCGGCGTGAGGTGAAGGTCCTATTTTCAAAAGGCGGAAGTCTCGGGCTCGCGTTAGAAACGATTTCTTTCAAGCCAAGTCCCCAAAGTCCTTGCCGTGTGTTCACACAACTGGCGATCTTCCGCGCCGAAAGCCGCCGGGAAATGGCTGTCAATATCGAGCTCCCCAACCACCCGGGCATTCACAATTACCGGTACGACGATCTCCGATTTGGTTTCCCGGGAACAAGCGAGATACCGCGGATCGGTGTTCACGTCGTCCACCACCACGGTCTCTCCGCTAGATGCCGCGGCGCCGCAGATTCCCTGATTTAGCGGTATACGTGTGTGCGGGGTTGCCGCACCTTGAAAAGGCCCGAGCACCAGCACGGGCGGTACTGCGTCTTTTTCCAGCATGTAAAACCCGACCCAATTGTATTTCGGGAGTTTATCGTGCAACAGCTTTGTGACGGCGGTCATTAGGCCGTCGGGCGAAGAAGCCTGCCGGGCCAGAGCGTCCACGCTCGCGATGAGATCGGTCGGTCGAGTCGTTAAGGTGGTCATCGCGTTATTGAAACATAGCGAAGCCGAACTTGCATCTGTTTCAGAAGCCGCTGCCCTCGGTTTTTAAGAGTTCCCGCCGCGGGAACTGGATAGGGGCTTGACCGGCCCAAGAACGTCCGAAGCAGCGGTGCCGGTAATCAGGCGCGCGCCCCGACTAAAGGTCAGATATTCGAACCCCCATTGCACAAAGACCATCACCCGGCTTTGAAACTCGACGATATACATCAAATGCACGAACAGCCAGATCAGCCACGCCAGCAAACCGGAAATGTGCAATCCAAAAATGTTGGCCACCGCGGCGGCCCGGCCAATAACCGCCATATCGCCTTTATTGAAATAGTGGAATGGCTTAGGCGGCTGCTTCCCTTCCACGCGCGCGCGGATGGCTCTTGCCGCGTAGGCTCCTCCTTGGATGGCCACCTGGGCAACGCCCGGCAACGCATTGCCGTCCTCTGCTGTCGCGTGCGCCAAGTCACCGATAATCCAGATATCCGGATAATTCGGGATGGTCAAATCCGGCCGCACGGTAATCCGCCCGGTCCTATCGGTGTCAGAATTGGTCCGTTCCGCCAATCGCTTGCCGAATGCCGTGGCGACGATGCCGCCGGCCCACAGGACCGTCTTGGCGGCACATTGCTCGGTATAGTCCCCGCGCCTGAAGGCCACGCCATCCGCGTCGATGTCCGTAACCATCACGTCCTTCGTCACTTCTACGCCCAGGCGCTTTACCAGCATCTCGGCTTTGCGAGACAGATCCTCCGGGTAGGCCGAGAGAACGCGCGACCCACCTTCCATCAAGATGATTCGCGCGTCGCGCGGGTTGATGTGCCGGAAATCGTTGCGCAATGTTTCGTTGGCGATTTCCGCCAAGGCACCCGCTAGTTCCAGGCCCGTCGCGCCCGCACCAACGATCACAAACGTCAGCCACGCGCGGACCTGTTCGGGCGTACTGGCCCGTTCCGCTTCTTCAAAGGCATAAAGGATTTTGTGGCGAATGTCGGTGGCCTCTTCGATCGACTTCAGGCTGGGCGCCCATTCCCGCCAGCCGTCATTGCCGTAGTAGGAGGTTTGCGATCCCGTGGCCACAATCAACGAATCGTAGGGAAATATTCCGCCGTCGCGCAGAGTCACCCGTTTCGCCGGGGGATCGATATCCAGGGCTTCACCGAGCAATACCTGCGTGTTCTTGTGCTTGCTGAGAACTCCGCGCAACGGCGCGGCTATGTCTCCGGGCGAAAGCGAACCGGTAGCCACCTGATACATGAGCGGCTGGAATAAATGAAAGTTGCGGCGGTCAATCAAGGTAACATCCAACGGCGCGCGCTTGAGGGCTTGTGCGGCCACCAGACCGCCAAATCCACCGCCGAGAATCAACACCTTGTGCCGGTCTGCCATATCCCGCGAGGCTCCTGTTTTTCTTGGCCGCGACCTTTTTTTGTAGCCGCTTCTTGGGGCCGAGTAATCAAACGTGCTATGATGCCAGTATCTCAGATGCGCAGCGTCCCCCCGGCGATTCTGTTCCTTTCACGAACTATGCCCGCGGAGGGGCCCGTGAACCCACCTTTTGCAGCGCTCTCTCGAAGATCTTTTCTAAAGATTGCCCGTCCCGTTCTGGTCTTCATTTTAGGTCTGTTGTTCGCCCCCTTGGGCCGCTTTGTTGCCAGAGGCCAGGCGCTCGTGCCGGCAGAGGCATCTTTGGTGGCCAAGAGCGAAGCGCTTTCCGAACCGCTGACCGCGCATCCCCCGCAAGCGATCGTGATTGGCTTTATGGGCGGAAATGTGGGCGCAACGGACGCCACGCGCAGTGAACTGATCATCGCCAACCGCCTGCGGGTATCGTATCCGCAAGGCGTGGATTTTGAAGTGTTCGAAAATCGTCGCCTGGAAGATGCGCACCAGAAGATACTGAGGTTACTCGGGGCAACGCGCGGGCATGCTTTGTCTCCGGGTGAAAAAACCTCGACGCGCATTATTTTGTATGGCCACAGCTGGGGCGCTTCGGCAGTGGTAACCCTGGCGCAGGAGCTGCAGCAGGATGGCGTACCGGTGGCCTTGACAGTACAAGTCGATAGCGTCCAGAAAAAAGGTCAGGACGACGCGCTGATCCCCGGGAATGTCGCGCAAGCGGTGAATTTCTATCAACCGAATGGCTGGCTGCACGGTCGGACGGAGATTCGCGCTGCAGACGCTTCGAGTACGCAAATCCTTGGGAATTTTCGCGTGAATTATAAAGAAGCACCTGCCGAATGCCGGCCTTATCCCTGGTACGAACGCGCCTTCATCAAAACGCATATCGCCATTGAGTGCGATCCGGACCTCTGGAAGCGCATCGAGGGGATGATTCGAGATTCGCTCGGGCAGCCTGGTGCGCAGGCCGCACCGGCCCACTAGTTTCTTTCGATTGCGGAGTTCCGCTTTTGCTCTTGAGTCGGCCTGCCCACATCCATGAGCCTTCGCACACGTCAATCCCTTGAGTGGGAATTTTTGCGGTTACTTTGTGACGGGAATCTGGCACCTGCATTGCGCGCTGAGTATTGCGCGCAGCTCTCTCCCGACGATTTCATCGACATTACCCACCGCGTTGTGTTTGAGGAAATCCGCTCCGTCAGCCGAGCGTCGCATCCCGTCGCCCCTGCCCTGCTGCGCGAGCACTTGCCGGGACGTGTTACCGCGCGCGGCTTTCCGGACTTAGAGTTCGAGACTCTGTTTGCCGGCAATCGCAGCGCGCAGGACGAGCCGGCTTCCCAGATTCAAAAAGCTTACATAAACCTGAAAAACCTCAAGTAGCTCGAAAAAGAACGTGTGGACCCTCTAAGAGGCAGTCGCTACGCGATGCCGTTGTCGCGGTGCCGGGCCTGCCGCCGCAGCGCAGCCCAATCTGCAAAGCGCCGCATGCCTACCCGGTGCTTCCACGTCAAACCGAAGAACTTGCGCGGTGTCATTTCTCCCTGCGCGCCGAGATAGGTCTCGAATCGCCAAAGCAAGTAGGGGCTCTTCCATGGCCGCAGGCGATAGCCGCGCGCGGAGATCCAGTAGTAGTGGAGCGAATTCAGCATGGTCGGGGCGGTGCGAAATCCTTGCGCTTCGCCTTCAATTCCCTGCCAGGGGCGCTGAGATATGCTCGTGCACAAGTTGCCAGCTAGGGCCGTGCTTTTCCCAAATGCCCGTGTAGCGCAGATCTACCTCGCTGGTCTTTCCATCCTTGGTCTTTTCCGTGAGATGCATCGGCACGGTGGTCCAGGCAATCATCCCGCGGCGTGTCACCTTGAGGTCCTTGCCGGCAGTCAGCAAGATCGCCGCCGCGCGATCCAAAAACTCCTTCTGCACGCCTTCTTGATATTCCTTCCAACCGTGGTATGAGAAGGGTGCCGCGTCGTAAAAGACGAGCCCATCGGTCTTGGCATAAAACTTCGCCGGGGCATCCGCGTTCCCGGTGCTCCATGCCGCACAATAGTCGTCGGTTAGCTTGCGGAACGCGGCATCATCGGTGGCTTTTTGCTGCGCACGTGCCCCCACGAAGGTCAGCAGGCCGCCCAAAATTGCCAGTCCAACGTATAGAACCCAGTGTCCGCCCGCCACACTTCGCGACCGAATCTTTCCCGAACTTTCCGTCATGGCGCAAAGCCCCCGACCTCGAAATTGCCGCCCGCGGGCGGCTGCCACTGCTCTGTGGCCCTACCCTATTGTGAAACGCACGTTTTTGCAAGACGGTTAGCATCGCCAGTTGGCACCGCCTCCGCGTGAGGATCCCTCTCGCCTGCAAGGAGGTGCCGTTCGCCGGTAAAAATGGGGTGCCCGCCGAATCCCGGGTGAGACGCCACACAGCCTCCCCGATACTCGTTTTATGAACCACGCACTTTATGCACTGGCACAGCGAGGCGAGAACATGGACACTCGGGAAACAAAGAGCTATTCGCTCAACAATATCTTAGGCACCGGGCTGCTGCTATCGGGCGCTCTGCTCTGTTACCTGCGCCTTGCAGCGGCCATCCAGCACGCCACCATCGCCCTGCCGTCGAACGGTTCGGACGCTTTGGGCTTGCTTCCAGCGACCGGCCTCGTGGTCGCCCGTGTGTTGCAAGACTTGACCCTCAGCCCCGTATCGGTGTTCTCCGCGTTTCTCTACTTCTTGCTATCATGCTGGCCGCTAGCCGTTGTTTCTCTGGGAGCCATCCTCTTGCGGAAAAACCTGTTCGCGGCCCTGCCGCCTGCGTCGTCGTGGAATTCCGATGCTCCTAGCTCTTCGGGAGCCCGCAAATGAGCTTCCGCTCTGGCCGCAATATCGAAAGCGGGCTGATCGGCGGAACCATCATCGTGGTGGTGGGGCTGGTCTTCCTGCTCGACAATATGGGCCTGGTTTCCGTCGGACACCTGTTCCGTTTCTGGCCCATGATCATGGTGGTCGCGGGTCTGGCGTCGCTGGCTTCTCCCCAAGGACGAGTGAAAGGTGCGGTATTGATCGTGCTCGGGATCCTCTTTGAGCTGGACGCTCTGGGCTTTGCGCATTTTCGCTGGAGTTCGTTGTGGCCGCTCGCCATCATCGGCGCGGGCCTGATGGTTGTGTGGACAACGCTCGAAGGGCGCCGCACCAGCGCGAATCTCGGCGACCCGCGCAACACGTTGAACGAACTTGCACTGTTCGGCGGATGCGAGCGCCGCATCACCAGCATGGATTTTAAGGGTGGAACTCTTACCGCCGTTTTCGGAGGCATCGAAATCGATCTGCGCCAGGCCACCATCGCCGACGCGCAAGCCGAGCTGACCATCAACGCGCTCTTTGGTGGCTGCGAAGTCCGCGTCCCGGATAGCTGGGAAGTCGTGGCGCATGGCCAAGGCATCTTCGGCGGCTACGTCGACAGCACCAGAGCTCCCATTCCCGCCGAAGCGCTCGCCGGAACGCCGCGCAAAGTTCTCCTGCTCCATGGTGTAGCTATTTTTGGCGGCGTGGAAATCAAGAACTGACGCGCTCATGCACCCGCTCCTAGCCCGCAGCCGCCTGAGCATTTACGCCGTGGCCTGGATTCCGCTCAGTTTCTTTCTTGGGTACGTGCTACACGCTGCGGCACACCTGCCATGGGTCGCCGCTGCGGCGCTGGCCTCGCCGCTCTGCCTGGTCTACCAATTCATGTGCCTCTCGGCATGGTATTCCTGCAAGAGCGCCCCACTCGAAAAGACCAACGCCGCGCGCCTGGCGCTCACACATGCCACCGCCGCCGCACTCGTCAGTTTATTGTGGCTGCAGCTCGGAAAATCGCTGGCCGCGGCCTTATCACGCCTCGCACCCTTCAGCGATCTCAACACTCGCTACGTCGCGGCCGTTCCGATTCTCTTCACCGCCGGTTTCCTGCTCTACCTTTTGGCGGTAGCCTACTACTACGTCCTCCTTTCGCTTGAAGCATCGCGCGAAGCGCAGGCGCGGGTCATGGAATCGACGGTGCTCGCTCGCGACGCCGAACTCAAAGCTCTGAAAGCGCAAGTCAATCCGCATTTTCTTTTCAACAGCCTGAATTCCATCAGCGCGCTGACCAGCATCGATCCCGGCAAAGCCCGCGAGATGTGCATCCTGCTCGCCGACTTTCTGCGCATGACCCTGGGTCTAGGTGAAAAATCCAGCATCCCGCTCGGCGAAGAGCTGCACCTTCTGGAACGTTTTCTGGCCATCGAAAAAGTGCGTTTCGGCCCACGCCTCGAAATGCGCGAAGACATTCAGGAGGAAAGCAAATCGGCGCTCATCCCTCCGCTGCTGCTCCAGCCTCTGGTGGAAAACGCCGTAACCCACGGAATCGCCAACCTGCTCGATGGCGGCGTTATCACATTGCTTACGCGCTGCAGCGATGCGCGCCTTACGGTGCGGATTGAAAACACCTGCGATGTGGACGCCATCCCCGTGCGCCGCGGCGGTCTCGGCCTGGCCAACGTGCGCCGCCGTCTCGAAGCGCGCTACGGCAAGGAAGCGGACATGCGCGTCACAAACGACACCGGGGTCTTCAGAGTCCAGCTTTCCATGCCCTTTGAAGTCCTTCCGGTCGCCACCGTCCCGGAGAGCCTGCAAGAGGAAACCGCGCAATGACCGCTGCAAAAGCCCAACTCGGCGCAATCATCGTTGACGACGAGCAACTCGCCCGCCACGCGGTCCGCGAACTGCTCTCCGCGCATCCAGAAATTCGCATCCTCGCCGAATGCGCCAACGGCATCGAAGCCGTAAAGGCCGTCGCCGAACACAAACCCACGCTGATTTTCCTCGATGTGCAAATGCCCAAGCTCAGCGGCTTCGACGTCCTCGAACTCATCAACACCGACGCCGCGGTGATCTTTACCACCGCCTTCGACCAATACGCCATGCGCGCCTTCGAAGTCCACGCCGTCGATTATCTGCTAAAGCCCATCGGCCGCGAACGCTTCGAAACCGCGCTGACCCACGCCAAGACACGCTTGGAGAAAAATCTTCCGGCACCGCGCGCGGACGGGCTAGCCGCCGCGGCGCGTCCTCCGCAACAGTTTATCGAGCGCCTGGTGGTTAAAGACGGCACCCGCGTCACAATCATTCCAATCGCCAAGCTGGATTTTGCTGAAGCGCAGGACGACTACGTCGCCTTAGCCAGCGCCGGAAAAAAGCATCTCAAACAGCAAACCATCACCAGCCTCGAAGCCGGTCTCGACCCGCAATGCTTTGTGCGCATTCACCGCTCGTACATCGTAAATCTCGAGCGTGTCACGCGCATCGAGCCCTACGCCAAAGACAGCAAAATCGCCATTTTATCCGATGGAACGCGGCTGCCGGTAAGCCGCAACGGCTACGCGCGTTTGCAGGAACTACTCGACCAGCGCCCTAAACCATAGCGTCAGGATTTTTTATCTTTGTAGCGGCTCAGCACGCTCCGCCCCGGCTGGTCCGGGCGCAAGAATCACGTCGTTTCGCCATTCGCTTTCCGGCGCTGCCCGGAAATTCTTTAATTCGCCACCCGCCGCACCCAAATCCGCGAAGTCGCCGGCTTCCCCAAGTGCATCAATTTCCCTCCCGCCCGCAACGTCATGGTCTCGTCATACTCGCGGTTCAAAATCTCCACGGTCGTCGCCGGCCGCAAACGCAAACCCTCTAAAAACTCCAAAAATTGCGCGTCCTTCTCATACACACAAACAATCTCGGCCTTCTCGTCCGCCCGCAAATCCGCCAGCAGCACCGCCCCGCTCCGTCGCAGCTTGGCAATGCCGCCGCGCATCGGAACGCCATGCGGACATGATTTCTTGTCCCCGAATCGCTTGAGCAGCAGCGCCTCGACCTCCGGCGAAATCGCGTGCTCCAGCCGCTCCGCCTCATCGTGGGCTTTGGCCCACGACAGTCCAATCACTTCGGTCAGCAGCATCTCCGCGAGCTGATGGCGGAGCGCTAACTTCTCCGCCACGCCGCGACCCTTGGCCGTAAGCGAAATCCCGCCCTCGCGCCCCACGCGCACATGTCCGTCACGCGTCATGCGCTTCAGCGCCGCAGTCACCGCCGGCGGGGTAACGTTCAGCTCCTCCGCCAGCCGCGCGCTGATCGGTGTCTGATCTTCCTCAAGCATCTCCCAGATGGCCTTCAAATAATCTTCCTGAGACACGCTGGTTTTTTCGCGCTTCAATCCATCTCCTTTATTCGCTCCGCGAGAGCACTCTCTCGGAGCGCAACAGCTGGCGCCCGGCCTGCCCGGCTCCAGAGCATCAGGCCGCCCCGCACCTTCAGGCTGCAACCAGCTTCAAAAAATGCTGGTGCACCGTCGAATCATCCGTCAACTCCGGGTGAAACGTGGCCGCCAGCACATTCCCTTTCTGCACCAGCGCGGCCTTCCCCGCGTACTCCGCCAAAATCTCAATCCCCGGACCCGTTCGCTCAATCACCGGTCCGCGAATAAACACCATCTCCATCGGCGCGCCCGTCAACTTCGAGGGCCCAAAGAACACGTCGCTCGCGATCTGCCTCCCGTACCCGTTCCGCGACACCGTCATATCCAAAATCCCCAGCGAGGCCTGCGCAGGATTCAAGACCTCACGCGCCAGCAAGATCGCTCCGGCACACGTCCCGAACAGGGCCCGTCCCCGAGCGGCAAACTTCTTAATCGCCTGGTACAGCCCTTCCTGCTGCAGAAATTGCAGCTGTGTTGTACTCTCTCCGCCGGGCAAAATCAGCCCAGCGCAGCCAACCAAATCCTCGGGCGTACGCACCTCCACCGTCTCGACGCCCAGCCGCTGCAACATGGCCGCATGCGCCGCAAAATCCCCCTGCACCGCCAATACCCCGATCTTCAATAGGCACTCCAGATTTCGCCCGCCCAATACATACCGATGTCCTTCCGAGCGCAGGGAGCGAGCTGCCTGTTCCGCGTCGACCTATGGCCGTCAGGATTACCAGCCCCGCGTCGATAACATATCCTTCTCATCCATCACGCGAATATCCAGCCCGGGCATAGCCTCGCCCAATTCCTCGGAAGCTTCGAGCACCGCCTTAGCATCCGCAAAATGCGTGGTCGCCTTTACAACCGCCTTGGCCCGCGCTTCCGGATCGCTGGACTTAAAAATTCCCGAGCCCACGAACACCGCCTCCGCCCCCAGCGCGCGCACGAGCGCCGCATCCGCAGGGGTGGCAATGCCTCCTGCCGAAAAATTCGGCACCGGCAATTTCCCCGTCTTGGCCACCTCGCGAATCAATTCTAATGGCGCGCCCAGTTCCTTGGCCTCGCGCATCAACTCGTCGTCGCGCATGGTCGTCAGCTTCTTCATCTGCGACACGATCGTGCGCATATGTCGCACAGCTTCCACCACATTTCCCGACCCGGCCTCGCCTTTGGTGCGAATCATGGCCGCGCCTTCGCCAATCCGCCGCAAGGCCTCGCCGAGGTTGCGGGCCCCGCAAACAAAAGGCACGCGGTAGTCATGCTTCCAGATATGATTCTCTTCATCCGCCGGCGTCAGCACTTCGCTCTCATCGATAAAATCCACTTCCAGCGCTTGCAAAACCTCGGCCTCCGCGAAATGCCCGATCCGCACCTTGGCCATCACCGGGATCGTCACCGTGGCCATGATCTCGCGAATCACTTTGATCGACGCCATGCGCGCCACGCCGCCCTCTTTGCGAATATCCGATGGCACCCGCTCCAGCGCCATCACCGCGCAAGCTCCGGCTTTCTCCGCTATCTCTGCTTGCGCCGCGTTCGTGACATCCATAATCACGCCACCCTTCAGCATCTCGGCCAACCCGACTTTGACCCGCCACTCGTTCGAGCTCTTGCCATTCTTCGCTGCCCCGTTCACCTTCTTAGCGTCCATAGCCATCTCCTGTTTTTGCGAACCTGCTACTTCCAAATTCCAGTTTCAGCAACAAATCAAAGTCGATTAAGGAACGGTCATCCCGGGCCGGCAACCCTCAGACCTTCCCTTGCTCTGTCCCCACAATCACAAACCGCGCCCGCCCCCTAGCCAGAACCGCGCCCGCGGCATCGCGAATCTCCCCCATGTGAAACAAATTCCGCCCGCGCGCGCCCGTCTCAAACGCCTCCACCACGATCTCCTGATCCACGCGAATAGGTCTCAAAAAATCAATATTCATATCCGCAGTAACCGCGCGCACCTCGCGAAAGCGGCAAACCTTCCCCATGGCCTCGTCCAAGAGCAGCGCAATAATCCCGCCATGCAACATTCCTGCGCCGCCCTGGTAGCGCTCCCCCATCACAAATTTTCCAACAATCCGCCGATTCACGTTGTCCTGTTCAAACGCCAGCAACATCCCCGCGTCATTCGCCCCGCCACACCCGAAACACTTGTTCTCGGCATTTGGCGCTAACTGTATCGTTTCACTCACGAGCAACAATCCTTGGCAGGGGCGCAGCATGCTGCGCCCCTGCTCGCCCGGAGGCCTGACTCTAATTGCATCTTGCGCCTCGCACGAGTCAAACCAACGCCACCCGGCTAGCTTCCGCCCGGCGCACCCCGCGCGTCCTCTTGCGCATCTCGACTTTCAACACCTCCGCGAGCGTCGCTACCCCGCGGGTAATATCCTTCTCGTTCATGGCCGCGTAACCCAGTCGCAAGGTATTCGGCAATGGCCCCTGCACATAAAAATACCGTCCCGGAGCAAACAGCACGCCGCGCTCCTTGGCATGGATCAGCAGCTCGCTGGCATCAAATCCCGCCGGCAACTCCAGCCACAGACACAGTCCGCCTTCCGGCTTGGTCCACCGGGTCCCGTCCGGCATGTACTTGCGCAGCGCCTCGTCCAAAGCCGCCAGGCGTAGCGCGTACACCTTCCGCATCTTGGCCACATGCTTGGCAAACAGCCCGCGCCGCAAAAATTCCGCCAGCGAAGCCTGCGCCAATTGATCGGTATGAATGTCGGTATTCTGCTTCACCACCCGCAACCGATCAATCACCGCCGCCGGCGCCACAATCCAGCCCACGCGCAGCCCGGGGAAGGCCACTTTCGCAAAACTATCGATGTGAATCACCAGACTCGCGCGATCCATTTGCTTCAGCGAAGGCACGCGTTCCTCGCGCCCGTGCAGCCTTCCATAAATATGGTCCTCGACGACCGGCACGGCGTGCCGGGCCGCCAGTTCGAGCAGTTTCTTGCGCGCTTCCAGGGACAGCGACATCCCGGTAGGATTATGAAAATCGGGCGTAACCACGATCAGCTTCACGCGATTCCCCGCCAGGGTGTCCTCGAGCACCCCCATATCCATGCCCAGCGCCGCGCCCGGCTCCGCGCGCGTCCACACCGGCACTGTCAAGCAGCGCGCCCGCGCTTGATGAAAGATGGCTACCGCTCCGGGATACGCCGGATTCTCGAGAATCACCGCGTCCCCGGGCCGCACAAACGCCTTGCTGATCAAATCCAGCGACTGCTGGCAGCCATCGGTGATCAAAATATTTTCGTCTTTGGCCGCAATTCCTTCCTTGCGCAGCAATTCGATAATGGCTTCCTTCAGCGGCTGGTAGCCATCGGAAGGACCCAGGCTCAAAACTTCCACGGCCTCGCGTCGCAGCACGGCGTTGATGCAGGTCTGCAATTCTTCGACAGGAAAGAAGTCCGGCGCCGGGCGCGCCATCACGAAGGAAAGGGCATCTTCGGGCGCCGCAGCGGTCAGACGGCTGAGGACCTCTTCCCCACGCTCATCCGCGAACAGCAGTTCCCAGCGAATCCCCCGCGCCCCATCCAAAACCGGCGGCGCCGGCGGGGTGATCTTCAGTCCATTGCCATTGCCGCGGATGAACGTGCCGCGCCCCACGTGCCCTTGAATCAATCCTTCCGACTCGAGTTCCGCATAAGCGTTCGCCACCGTCGTGCGGTGCACACCCAGCGCCGTCGCCAGCTCCCGGCTCGCCGGGATACGGTCCCCCGGGCGCAAATCGCCGGCATGCACGAGGGCCTTCAGTTGGTCGCGCAGCTGAACATACAGGGGAACATGACTTTCTGGCTGGAGGTGCACAGGCAACATTGTCTCTCACCTTGCGCCAATTCTACCAGAATATGGCCTGCTTCAAGAGCCAATATGTCTCCCTCGATTTCGTCTCTTCCCCGTTTCCTCGCGCGGGCCTTCCTGGCGGCGCGGCTTTATCCCGAGCCAGCGAAGGATGCCGCGCGCTCAAGGGATGGAGTTTCCTGGATTTTTTTGGGGGGGAGCGTCAGCGACCGGCTCTAGCCCCTCAAGAATTGCCTTTCTCGTTGCCCCGCCGCCTGCCGAGAAAGGCCCCACCCGACGAGGTGATCCGCACCAGGCATTGGCCGGCTCGCTCTTCCCGCGCAACCAGTCCACGGTCGCACGCATCCTCCCAAACCGGCAGCCGCGGGCACGACGTCCGCCAGGCAGCGAGGGCTTCCGCATAGGTTCTCTCGCGCACCATCAGGCAATCCAGCAAATCGAGAAGGAGGGCTTCGAGCGTGTCAGCCATCTTATTTCGAATCCTCTGCAGAGCCATTTTCCCGCTGCGCCCCGATTCCGTCCATCGTCTGCCCCGCCGCCAATGGCCGCAAACATAACTGCGTCAAATCCTTCTCATCGCACTGATACAGGAGCACCAGCGGCAGATCCCGCTCCTGAAACACGTAGGTGGGCTTCACCAGCTCCTCAAATTTCGCGTACGAATCGAGCGCCATCGGACTCCCGGGCACCGCGCGCACGCGAAACTGCCGCGACGGCGCCTCATAGTTGAAATACGCAAAGCAGTGCCCCACACAAACCCGTTCCGCCAGATGCCCCACAAACTCGATCCGCGAGTCCGGCAAGGTCGATAAATCCGCCACCATCCGCGTTCCATACGGCACGTGCCACAGTAACTCCTCCGCGCTGCGTTCGATCTGGTTCAAATAGGCGGTATCGTCATACAAGAAAACGAAAAATGCCCCTGCCAAAATCAAAAATCCCGCCAGCTGCCAGGGCCGCGGCTTTAAACAACCCAGCACGCTCAACCCGAATAGTGCCGAAACGATCGTCAGGCGCGAAACCAGCAACCCCATCCACCCATTCTCGGGCACCGTTCGCACATTCTCGGGCAGCAGAGCCGTCACCGCAAACGCTAGGGCATACAACTCGAGCGGCAGGGCGAACGGTCTCCAGCCCTGCCAACCGTCGCGCCGCCGCAAAAGGCCGTCAACCAAGACACAAATCACCCCAAAAAGCACCAGCAACCGCGCCAAGGAAGAATATTGATCGCCGTACAACACCAACTGGTCCGACCCATTCAGCACATAAAACGGCCCAGCCTTCTCCCAATCGACATCAAAACTCGCTCGCCTAACCAATACCCAGTGCAGCGCCGAAATCCCGCCCAGCGCCATCGCCGGCACCGCCAATTTCCACCAGCCGGGCAACCGTTCTTTGGCTGCGAGGTAGACCATCGTCCCCACCACAAACGAAAATCCCACCGGATGCGCCAAATAAATCATCGGCAAAAAAAAGAGTGCGGCAATCTTGTCGCCGCGCGTGCCACCCAGAAAAATTGCCAAACTGAAGCAAGCCAATCCAATCGAGAGGTAGTAGTTAAAAAAACCCATGTTGAAGCAATACCCATAAGCGAGCATCGCCAAGCACGGCGTCAAGAGCCAAGCCGCCCGCCCGGAAAGCGCCCCAAGCAGCGCAAACGCTCCCCAGAAAAAAATCAACACCGTCAGGGGCACCACGACTCTCTGCGCCCCCCCAAATCCGAGCACCCGCGCCGCTCCCGCCAGCAACCAATCAAACAAAACGTTGTGCCACAGGGACACCAAATAGAGCCCGGGCGCTTTCCCCTGCCGGATAAGTTGCGCAATCCAGGCGTTATAAATATGACTCCCGAGGTCCCCAGCCTCGATCTGCGCGTGCCAGAAACACGGCACAAGTACGGCGCAAGAAATCGCGACCATGCGTAACACATGGCAACGCGCAAACAGCAAACCGCGCAGGACCGCTGGTCCTTTGCCATTCATCTTGTTTAATAAAGGTGCGGGAGCCGAGGTATCCAAGCGGGGAATTGTACTATCGACGGAAGCTTTTTGTGGCGC